>JAXITB010000064.1:0-9962 GCA_034680305.1 Polaromonas sp.
AAAGGCACCGGTGCCTTTCTGGCCGGGCACGGTCGCCCGGGCCCAGGCCCCGTCAATCTTGACGGCCGGGCTCTGGGCCAGGGCCTGAAAAGCGGAAAAAGCCAGACCAAGGGTCAGGGTCTTGAGAAGGGGAAAAGGGCTCATGAATCAACTCCTAAAAAAACATCAGTGGGAATGGGCGCCGCCAGAGGCCGGCAGCAGGTCAAGCAGCGCAGCCGGTGACTGCAGCTTCTGGTTTTGCCCGGGTCGGGGCACTTCATGCCAGTCAATCCGGCCGTCCACACAAATCTGGCTGACAGCCCAATACATCGGCCCCGCACGCCCGGGCAGCTTGGCGTTCAGGGCGAACTCGTCGTAATGCTCGTTGCGCAAGTAATCAGCGGCCGTTCGAGCGGTCCAACTGATGCGCACCACATCCTCGGTGATGGTTCGGCCGTGGTCTTGGTATGGCGCGCTCAGTGCCGCGCGCTCGATGTTCAGCTCCCAGCCCGGCTTGGGCATGGGCTTGGCCCCCTGCACGCCGGCTGGAATTTGTACGATGATCTGTCGGATCGGCGACTGGCCGCAGCCATGACCGACCTTGAAGTTGGCCTTGTAGTAACTGCCCGCATGGGCCGTCTGGTGCTCCAGGGTGATGTGAGCGCGCGCAGGCAGCGCGGCGGACAGGACGCCCAGGGCGACCAGGGTCGAGAAAAACAGGGAAGGCTTCATGATGGGGCTCTGAAAAGCAGGCGGGTCACGCCAGCCTGCGGGAAGCCTCGGCGCACTGCCAACGGCAGCGGCCAAGAGGCAAAGACAATCAAGGAATCGGCCCGCCCGCCAGGGTCAAGCCATTCAGAGCGACACAGGGGGACCCCGGATGAAAGGCCCCACCGGCCCAACCCACGGCCAATCGCGCAAGTCCCAAGCCGACAGCGCCGCAACGGCGCCTGTTCCTGCTGGCACCGGCATGACCGATGGCAGCAAGGCCGGGCCCGATAACAAGCACAGCCCGCAGTGGCCATCGCCCGGCGTATCGGGCTGCAACTGGTCCGCGTGGGCGGCCGAACAGACACCGAACCAGCGGCCCTCACCCACATCCTTGGCCAACGCGGCAGCCGGCGCCAGCAGCGCCGACCACAGGGACAGCACACTCAGAGCGGTGGCCAGCCACTTCCAGCGGGCAAAGAAAACGAGGGTTTGGGTCACGCCGTGATTCTAAAAGACCGCCTCAGGAGCCCGCCGGTGACCCCGCAGCGCCGGTGGCCGAAGCATTCGGGAAAAACAAGGGCTGCCCACCGATGCGAAAGCCAGCAATGGCCGCCTGACCCGCCGGGCCGGTGATCCAGTCCACAAACTGCTGGGCCTGGGCGTGCCGCACATGGGGATGACGGGCCGGATTGACCGCCATCACGCCATACGGATTGAACAGCCGGGGGTCGCCCTCGACCAGCAGGGCCAAGCCCGCCCGGTTGGCAAAGGCCAGCCAAGTGCCGCGGTCGGCCAACACATAGGCGTCCAGGCTGGCGGCCATGTTCAAGGCCGGCCCCATGCCGCAGCCGCAGGCCCGGTAAGCGCCCGCGCCGCCCAAGGCAGCCGGCTCGATTTGCGCCAGTTGCCAGAACCGCAGTTCGGCCGAATGGGTGCCACTGCGGTCGCCGCGCGAGATAAACAAGGCACCCTGCTGGCGTACCTGCCGCAAGGCCTGCACGATGTCGCGGCCTCTAGCGCGCGCCGGATCGGCCGCCGGGCCGATGAGCACGAAGTCGTTGTACATGACCGGCAAGCGCTTGATGGCAAAACCTTCGGTCACCAAACGCTCCTCGGCCGGCCGGTCATGGGCCAGCAGCACATCGGCGTCGCCCCGGCGCGCCATGTCGATGGCCTGTCCTGAACCCACCGCCACCACCTTGACCGCAATGCCGGTGGCCCGCTGAAACAGCGGCAATAAATGTCCGAACAGACCCGACTGCTCGGTCGACGTGGTCGAAGCCAGCACGATCGCCGGCGGCGCGGGCTGCGCCCAAAGCGCAGCCGAAGCCAGCGACAACAGGCCGGCACCCAGCCAGCGTCTGCCACTTGAAATCAGGTTCACATCCATTCTCCCCTGAGAAAAGCCGAGGCCGGCCCCGCTCTGGCCTCGTCAAAAAAATGCCCGACCGGCGCATCGACCCGCAAGCGACCTGCTTCCAGATACACCACCCGATCGGCCAGTCGCTTGACCTGCCCCAGATTGTGAGTCGCAAAAATCAGGGTCATGCCGGCGGCGGCAAATTCGCCCATCAAATGCTCGACCTCGCGCTTGCCTGCCGGATCGAGGCTGGCCGTCGGCTCGTCAAGCAACAAGACCTGTGCCTGCAAGGCCCAGGCCCTGGCCAAGGCCAAGCGCTGTTGCTGTCCACCCGACAGGGCCCGGCCCGAGCGGCCAGCCAGGTCGGCCAGACCGACTCGGGCCAGCGCATCGGCGGCCCGCTCTCTGGCCTGCGACCAGTTCGTACCGCGCAGCCACAAGCCCAGCGCCACATTGCTCAGCACACTGGCGCGCAGCATGAATGGCTTTTGAAACACCATGGCCTGAGGCACGGCCGCACGCTCAATGCGCCCGCTGGTCGGCTCGAGCAGGCCGTGCAGGCAACGCAGCAAGCTGCTCTTGCCTGCGCCATTGGCACCGACCAGGGCCAGTCGCTCGCCGGCCTGAATGCGCAAATCGCAGTCCAGCAGCGCCTGCACGCCCCCAAGTTGAAGACCCACGCCCTGCAGGTCGAACAGCGCCGCTGGCCCGCTCATCGTCCCGTCCGAATCCAGATGGCGCCGCTTGCCGCTGCACCGACTCGCCCGTCTGAGCCCAAAGGCCCGGCCCGCCAGCGCACCAACAGGGCCAGTAATCCGTTGAGCAGCAAAACCACCAGCAACAGAATCAGGCCCAGGGCCAGAGCCAGCGGCAAGTCGCCCTTGCTCGTCTCCAGCGCGATGGCCGTCGTCATGACGCGGGTAAAGCCCTCGATGTTGCCGCCCACCACCATCACCGCCCCCACCTCCGAGATGGCGCGGCCAAAAGCAGCGATCACCAGCGTGGCCAAGGCGCGCCGCTCGTCCCACAGCAAGATCCAGGCGCGCCAGTGGGGGCTGGCGCCCATCGATGCCAATTGCTCACCATGACTGCGGTCGGCCTCCTCAATGGTCTGGCGGGTCAGGGCCACCACCACCGGCAGTACGAGCACGCTCTGGGCCAACACCATGGCCTGGAAGGAAAACAGCCAGCCGAGAAAGCCCAGCGGCCCCGAGCGCGACAGCAGCAGATAAACCGTCAGACCCACCACCACCGAAGGCAGGGCCAACAGCGTATTGAGGCCGGCCAGCACCAAGCCCCGACCAGGAAAGCGGGCCACCGCCAGCCAGGCGCCCAAGGGCAGACCCAGGGTGCAGGCCAGCGCGCAGGCCAAGGCACTGACCGCCAGCGATCGCATCACGATGGCGGCCAGTTGGGGGTCGAGCGAGGCGATCAGGCCGAAGGCAGCCCCCAGGCTGTCATAGATGGCGGTCATGTTCAGACGCTCATTCAGTCAGAGGGCGCAGGAGCGAAAGCCGCAGAACAGCGCATCATGATCGGGCGGGGCGAAATGCCTGAAGACCGCTGACTTGCAGCGCGCCGGCGTGGCGCCCGAGCCGCCTCGCAAGACCTTGGTCCGGCCAAAGGCGGCCTGCGAATAAGCCGCATCGGGTGCGCCCGAAAAACCGGGGTAGGGCTGCAAGGACCCGGCTGTCCACTCCCACACATCGCCCCAGCGAAAACCGCGCCGGCTGGCGGTGGCGGCGGCCACTTCCCATTCCACCTCCAAAGGCAGGCGCCGGCCGGCCCAGCGGCACCAGGCCTGGGCCTCCCACCAACTCAGGTGCATGGCCGACTGCTGCCCTGCCAAACGCACCGCTCGACCAAAACGGTGTTGCATCACTGCCCCACTGGCCGCGCCGATTTGCTCGACATACCTGGGCGCACGGCGACTGTGCCCACCCGAATCGGTTTGTCGCCAGGCCCACCCCGCCTCCGACCAGAAAGCCGGCTGGTCATAACCCCCGTCGTCGACAAATTCCAGAAACTGGGCCCAGCTGACCGGCTGGGCGTCGATCTCGAACTCGGGAACCGCCACCTCGTGCGCCGGCCGCTCATTGTCAAAGGCCAGCCCCGGCCCCACATGCCCGAGCCGTGCCCGGGTGGCCGGCATGGCCACCGCCTGGCCCGTCGCCCAGGCGGCAGGCGTGCAACGCTCGATCAGATCGCGCTCGGGCGCCAAACCACGGGCCTGCATGATCTGCAGCAAGCGCTCTGCCTGCATGTCCTCATGGTGCAAAGCAAGTCGGTAGAAATACAGTGCTTCGTCGGTTTCGGGCGTGCCAGACAGCAGGTCCAAGGTGGCCTCCAGGATCTGCAGCAGATCGGCGCGAAGAACAGACGGATCGGGGCGCGGGTCGCCGGCCCACGCATCTCGCGAGCCCTCCCACCAGGCATCGGCTTGCGGCCGGATCGCGGCCAAGCGCAGCGCTGCGCCATCGCAGAGCGGCCCCCGATTGCGCTGCAGGTTGCGCAAAATCCAGCGCTCCTGAAACCAGCCAATGCGTCCCAACACCCAGGTGGCCGAAGGCAGTTGCTCGCAGGGCTCGTCTGGCCAGCCTTGCGTCATGGCTTGCTCGAAGGTGTCGAGCAGGCGAAGGCTGTGGTTGCGGGCATCCATCAGGGCCAGCGATAGCACCTCCCGCCCCGCCTGACGGATCCAGGGAGTCTGCAGCCAGCGCTGGCTGTCGCTTAAAGGCGGCGCGATGGGACCCGATGCATCAGCCATGCCGTCTCCAGGTTGAAGGTCCAGGGTCGGCTGGGCGGCGCGGCGGGCGCTTGCGCCACCGCGCCTCAGGCCACCGACTTCAAGCCGGTCTTGCCCAGGGAAGAGGCCAGAATCGACGCGAAACGGCCACGCACGGCCGCTTCAATGCCAGCAGCATCCAGGCCTTGTCCGGCCAGCAGCACAGCCGGGTCGCCATGCTCGATGAACTCATCGCGCAGACCCAAGTGCAACACCGGCATGACCACCCCAGCCTGGGCCAAGGCCTCGCTGACGGCACTGCCAGCTCCGCCCATGATGGCGCCCTCCTCCAGGGTCACCAGGGCCTCATGCGAGGCAGCCACTTGCGCCAGCAACTCGGTATCGAGCGGCTTGGCCCAGCGCATGTTCACCACGGTTGCGCCCAGAGCCCGGGCCGCTTCCAGGGCCGGGTAGAGGACGGTTCCAAAAGCGAGCAAGGCCACGCCGCGGCCTTGCAGCCGAATCTCGCCCTTGCCATAGGGCAAGGACTGCAGCCCAGGCGTTGTTGCAACGCCGGCGCCGGCACCACGCGGATAGCGCACCGCCACCGGGTGACTTTGCTCAAAGGCCGAGGTAAGCAGCTGGCGGCATTCGTTTTCGTCGGCCGGGCAGGCCAAAGCCATGTTGGGAACGCAGCGGATGAAGGGGATGTCATAGGCGCCGGCATGGGTTGCGCCGTCGGCACCGACCAAACCGGCCCGGTCGAGGGCAAAAACCACCGGCAGGTTCTGCAGCGCCACATCGTGAATCAGTTGGTCGTAGCCGCGCTGCAAGAAGGTCGAATAGATGGCCACCACCGGCTTGAGGCCTTCGCAGGCCATGCCGGCTGCAAAAGTCACCGCGTGCTGCTCGGCAATACCCACATCGTGATAACGCCCAGGAAAGCGCTGGTGGAACTCCACCATGCCCGAGCCTTCACGCATGGCCGGGGTGATGCCCACCAAACGCACGTCCTGCTCGGCCATGTCGCACAGCCACCGGCCAAACACCTGGGTGAAGGTGGGCTTGGGCGGGACAGCCGGCTTGGTCAGGCCCACGGCGGGGTCGAACTTGCCGGGCCCGTGGTAAGCAATCGGGTCGGCCTCGGCCAGCTTGTAGCCCTGTCCTTTTTTGGTCACCACATGCAAGAACTGCGGGCCCTTGAGGTGCCGGATGTTTTCAAGCGTCGGGATCAGGGAATCGAGGTCATGCCCATCGATCGGGCCAATGTAGTTGAAGCCGAAGTTCTCGAACAGCGTGGCTGGCACCACCATGCCCTTGGCGTGCGACTCCAGCCGCTTGGCCAGCTCGAACAGGGGCGGCGCAGCCTTGAGCATCTGCTTGCCCACGTTCTTGGCCGCCGCGTAAAACTGTCCGCTCATGAGCTGGGCCAGATAGCGATTGAGTGCGCCCACCGGCGGGCTGATGCTCATGTCGTTGTCGTTGAGCACCACCAACAAGTTGCAGTCGGCCACGCCGGCATTGTTGAGCGCCTCAAAGGCCATGCCGGCGCTCATGGCACCGTCGCCAATGATGGCCACCGCCCGCCGGTCTTCGCCCTTTTGCTTGGCAGCCAAGGCCATGCCCAAGGCAGCAGAGATCGAGGTCGACGAATGCGCGGTGCCAAAGGTGTCGTATTCGCTTTCATCGCGGCGGGGAAAGCCCGACAGCCCACCAAACTGTCGCAAAGTGGGCATGCGCTCGCGCCGGCCAGTCAGGATCTTGTGCGGATAGGTTTGGTGCCCCACATCCCAGACCAAGCGGTCTTGCGGCGTGTTGAATACATAGTGCAGGGCCACGGTCAGCTCGACGGTGCCCAGGTTGGAGCTCAAGTGGCCACCGGTGCGCGAAACGCTTTCAAGCAAGTATGAACGCAGTTCCTGGGCCAGCCGGGGCAGCTCGGCGCGTTTGAGGCGGCGCAGATCGGCCGGGCTGTTGATGGATTCGAGCAAGGCATGCATGGTTTGCTCCTTGAAAGGTAAATCGACAGGCTCAGGAGGCGCGGTGCACCAGCCGGTCGGCCAGGGCGCGCAAGGCGGTGGTGTCAGGCAGCCCACTTTGGCGCAGGCTGGCCTGTGCCTGCGACAAGAGCTCCTGGGCGTAGTTACGGGAATCGCGCAAACCCATGAGGGAGACAAAGGTCGGCTTGTCCTGGGCAGCGTCTTTGCCGGCCGTCTTGCCCAGTGTCTGGGAATCGGCGGTCACATCCAGGATGTCGTCGACCACCTGAAAAGCCAGGCCCATCGCTGCGCCGTAGTCGGCCAGGGCCAGCAAGGCCTGCTCGCTGGGTTGCCCGCAATGGGCGCCCATGAGCACACTGGCTTGCAACAAGGCGCCAGTCTTGAGCCGATGCATCTCGTGCAATTGGGCCGATCCGATGGCCTGCCCCACGCTGGCCAAGTCAATGGCCTGACCGCCCGCCATGCCCTGACCACCGGCAGCGCGCGCCAGCAGCCGGCACAGCAAGGCCTGCTTGGCAGGCTCGATGGCGTCGTCGCCCGGCACCAGCAGCTCAAAAGCCAGGGCCTGCAAGGCGTCGCCGGCCAACATGGCGCTGGCCTGGCCGTAACGCACATGCACCGTCGGCTTGCCCCGCCGCAGCACGTCGTTGTCCATGCAGGGCATGTCGTCGTGCACCAAGGAGTACGCATGAATGAGTTCGACCGCGCAGGCCGCTCGCAGGCTGGCCTGCGGGTGCCCCGCCACCGCCTCGCTGGCCGCCATCACCAACAGCGGTCGCAGGCGCTTGCCGCCGTCGAGCACGGAATAGCGCATGGGTTGAGCCAGCGCCTCCGGAGCGGTGTCCGGCGGCGCCACCCATCGCTCCAGCGCCGACTCCACCGCAGCCAGTTGCACGGTCATCCACTCGCCCAGGTCAAACCCACGCGATCTTTTATTCAGGGCAACTGATGGGCTCACATTGGGTCCTGAGGTGACAAGCGGATGCCGAGGCGTCAAGCGCCCGACCAAGGCTTGAGCTCGCCGCCTTCGAGCACCTTGATCTGGTTTTCCACGGCAGCCAGTCGGTCGCGGCAAAAAGCCAGCAGTTCGGTCCCGCGCTGATAGCTGCCCAACAGTTGATCCAAAGCCAACTGACCGCCTTCAAGCCGGGCGACCAATTGCTCGAGTTCCCGCAAGGCGGACTCGTAGTCGGCAGGCACAGTCAAAGGCGGTTCACTGGTTGGCGGCATGGGGCTTCGGCGTCTAGCCTGAGAGAATTACTCGGCCATTCTAGGCTCAAGCGCTGCCGCGGCCACCGATGCTGACAACACAAAGTGTCACCGTCGGAAATAAATGATCAAAAAATGCCATAAATGGGTCGGCCGCGCTGGCCTGCGCCCGCGCTCGCACCCCGGGGGTAGAATCCCAGCCCGCCTCGGACCGAGCCGCTGGAAGGTGGGGCGTACTTGCACCGCAAGCCACAGCCGTCCGGGCCGCCGGCGAGCCTTTCGATCCACCTGGCCCGGGTTGAACCCGCAGACATCATGTCCGATCTGAGTCTTCGATTGCTCCAAGCGACCAGCCAGTTGCCGGTCAGCAGCTACTTCGACCCCGCTCTTTATGAGAAGGAGCAGCAAAAGCTCTTTGCCCGGGGCCCGAAGTACCTCGGCCACGAATTGGCCATTCCCAACCTAGGCGACTACTATGCCTTGCCCCAAGAGGCCGAGGGCCGGGCTTTGGTGCGCAATGACGCCGGGGTCGAGTTGATCTCCAACGTCTGCCGCCACCGGCAGGCGGTGATGCTCAAAGGACGGGGCAATACCGGCAACAACATCGTGTGCCCCTTGCACCGCTGGACCTACAACACCTCGGGCGAATTGATCGGGGCACCGCACTTCCAGACCGACCCCTGCCTGAACCTCAACCGCTACCCGACCACCCGCTGGAACGGGCTGATCTTCGAGGCGACCGGCCGTGACATCGACCAAGAACTGGCCGGCATGGGCGCGCGCGCCGACCTCGACTTCAGCGGCTACCAGCTCGACCGGGTGCAATTGCACGAGTGCAACTACAACTGGAAAACCTTCATCGAGGTCTACCTGGAGGACTATCACGTCGGCCCCTTCCATCCCGGCTTGGGCAACTTCGTGACCTGTGACGATCTGCGCTGGCAGATGGGCAAGCACTACTCGGTGCAGACGGTCGGCGTGTCTGACAAGCTGGGCAAGCCCGGCACAGACGTCTATAAAAAGTGGCACGATGTCGTGCTGCAGTACCGCAGTGGCGAGCCGCCCAAGTACGGTGCGATCTGGCTGACCTACTACCCGCACATCATGGTCGAGTGGTACCCGCATGTGTTGGTGGTCAGCACGCTGCACCCGCAGGGCCCCAACAAAACGCTCAACCTCATCGAGTTTTACTACCCCGAGGAAATCTGCGCCTTCGAGCGCGAATTCATCGAGGCCCAGCAGGCAGCCTATATGGAAACCTGCGTCGAGGACGACGAGATCGCCCAGCGCATGGACGCGGGGCGCCTGGCCTTGTTGCAGCGCGGAGACGACGAGTTCGGCCCTTATCAGAGCCCCATGGAAGACGGCATGCAGCACTTCCACGAGTGGTACCGGCGGGAAATGGGCGCCACCAAAACCACGCAGACCGTTTGAACGCCGAGCGACAAATGCCCGAAACGGGCCAGCGCTCGCAGGGCGCACTATGGATGCTGCTGGGGGCCTTTGCGTTTGCCACCATGGGCGTTTGCGTCAAGTACGCCAGCGAGCACTTTCACGCGGCCGAGATGGTGTTCTACCGGGGCCTGATCAGCACCGTGCTGATGGGCGTGATGATGCGCTGGCGACACATCCAATGGCGCACCCGCTACCCGTCGGCTCACGCCTGGCGCAGCGTCAGCGGTGTGGTCTCGCTGACCGCCTGGTATTACGCCATCGCTGCCCTGCCCCTGGCCACGGCCATGACCCTCAATTACATGAGCGGCGTGTGGGTCGGCGCTTTCCTCATCGGCACACAGCTCATGCTGACGCGGCAGGTCCACCATCAAGGCCCACTGATGCTGGCGGTGCTGGCCAGCTTTGCCGGCGTGGTCATGATCTTGCGCCCGACTCTGGAGCAAAACCAACTGTTCGCCGGCCTGGTCGGCCTGATGTCGGGCCTGGTTTCGGCGCTGGCTTACCTGCAAGTCACCTCTCTGGG
>JAXITB010000065.1:0-9937 GCA_034680305.1 Polaromonas sp.
CGATTCGGTGTGATAGGGCTCTGAGGTCTCGTAGACGTGGGCCCACTTGAGTTTTTGCTGGGCCAGGGCCGGTGCGCTACCCAAGGTGGCCAGCGCGCCCAGTGCCATGGCGCCTGCCGCCGCCAGCGTTTTGATGCTCGATCTCTTGTTCATGAAAGTCTCCTGGTTGATGGTGATCAGCTGACGCAAAAAAAACCACCCTAGCGGGTTGGAGCGCGGCGCCAGCTCGCGCTGTATCTCTTGTGGGCCTGCCGCAGGTGCTTTTGCATGGCCCTTTTGGCGGCGGTCGCATCGCCGGCTTCTATGGCCAGCAGCACCTGTTCGTGTTCGGCAATGGCGGTCTGCCAGGACGCAGGGTGTTCGAAGTAGGCGCCCAGGCGCTCGAACAGGCGGCCATCGCGGGCCTGCCAGAAGCGTTGCACCACGTCCAGCAAGACGCTGTTGCCGCAAGCCTTGGCAATGGCCTCATGAAAAGCTTCGTCGCCGTCCCTGGGAACCTGACCGGCTTGGGCCTGATCGCGCATGTTCTGTAGCGCTTGGCGCATGGCCTTGATGTGTCCCTTGCTTGCATGCTCGGCAGCCAGGGCAGCGACCTCGGCCTCGACCACCAACCGCGCACTCATGACCTCCAGCGGTCCCCATTCCATCGCGGCCTCTGGGCCGGCTGAGCTGGCCGGTCGCTGAAGAGGCGCCTGCTTCACATAGATGCCTGAGCCGGTACGCACCTCGATGGCGCCCTCGACTTCCAGCGCGATCAGCGCCTCGCGCACCGAAGGGCGGCTCACACCCAACTGAAGGGCCAGGTCGCGTTCTGCCGGCAGCCTGGAGCCGATGCCAAACTCGCCGGTATTCATGAGCCCGCGCAACTGTTCGGCAATCTGCCGATACAGGCGCTGGGGTTCAATGGCTTGCAAAGGCATGGCGACTCAGGGAATACGCGAATTGGACAAGTGGTCAGACCGGTTACAGAATATTCCCATGCCCTTCCTTGAGGGGTCAAGCGGTTTCGAATGTGCATAAACCCGGATGACCCCCTGATCTCTGCCAGGCCATGCCGTCACGAGCGCGTGACACTGAGGCCCTTGGTGTGCTCCAAGTTTTTTTATGACTGTCACAACCATTGACCGCATCACGCTGCAGCAAGTCGATCTGCCGCCCAAGGTGCTTCGAACCGACGCCATTCAGTCCTTCGTCGCGCAAGAGACGGTGCTGTTGACGCTGCATTGCAGCGACGGTGTGCAGGCCACCGGCTATGCCTACACCATCGGCACCGGCGGCTCGTCGGTGATCGCCTTGCTGCGCGACCATTTGGCCCCGCGTCTGATCGGCCGAGACCCCCTGCATGTGGAGGCCATTTGGAAAGACCTGTTCTTTCACACCCATGCGACCGCAGTCGGCGCCATCACCAGTCTGGCACTGGCTTGCATCGACACCGCCCTGTGGGACTGGCGCGCGCTCAGTCAGGGCTTGCCGCTGTGGAAGCTTTTGGGCGGGGCGCAAGCCAAGGTGCCGCTCTACACCACCGAAGGCGGCTGGCTGCATCTGTCACCCCAAGAACTGGTCGAGCAGACCCTGGCCGCGCAAGCGCAGGGATTTCGCGGGGCCAAGATCAAGATCGGCCGACCCCATGTCAGCGAAGATGTGGCGCGTTTGAGTGCGGTGCGCGATGCGGTGGGGCCTGGGTTCGAGCTCATGACCGATGCCAATCAGGGCCTGAATCGGGCCGAGGCGGTACGGCGGGCCCGCGCTTTCGATGGACTGGACTTGGCCTGGGTGGAAGAGCCGCTGCCAGCCGAGGACGTTTCGGGTCACCGTCAACTGCGTGAAAGCACCCCGATCCCGGTGGCCGTTGGCGAATCGCTCTATCACCCGATGCAGTTTCGGGAGTACCTCGAGCAAGGCGCTTGTTCGATCGTTCAGCCCGATGTGGCGCGCATCGGCGGCATCACGCCATGGATCAAGACAGCCCACCTGGCGGAAACCTTTGATGTGGCGGTGTGCCCGCATTTTCTGATGGAGTTGCATGTCAGCTTGTGCGCGGCCATTCCCAATGCGACCTGGGTGGAATACATTCCTCAGCTCGACGACATCACGACATCGCGCATGGCCGTGGACAATGGTTGTGCGCGCCCCCCCGAGGCGTCAGGGCTGGGCATCGCCTGGGACTGGTCAGCCATCCACGCAAGACAATCAGTGAGTTTGGAGATCAAAACATGAAGAGACTCGAAGGCAAGACGATTTTGGTGACGGCGGCCGGCGCCGGTATTGGGCGGGCCAGTGTGCTGGCGATGGCGGCCGAGGGGGCCAAGGTCTGGGCGACCGATCTGAATGGGGCGCTGCTGCAATCGCTGGCCGGAACGCCCGGTGTGCAGACGGCCGTTCTTGATGTACTCGACAAGTCGGCCATTGCCGCGATTGCAGCCCAGGTGGGCCCGGTCGATGCGCTGTTCAATTGCACTGGGTTTGTTCACAACGACACCGCACTCAAGGCCACCGACGAAGACCTGGACTTCGCTTTTCGGCTCAATGTGCGTGCGCACCTGCACATGATCCAGGCTGTTCTGCCGGGCATGATTGCCAAGGGCAGCGGCAGCATCATCAATATGGCCAGCGTCGCTTCGAGCGTGCGGGGCCTGCCCAGCCGCTGCGTCTATGGCACCACCAAGGCAGCGGTGATTGGCCTGACCAAGAGCGTGGCGGCCGACTATGTGGGGCAGGGCGTGCGCTGCAACGCGATTTGCCCGGGCACGGTCGATACGCCCTCGCTGGCCAATCGCATCAATGCCTACGACGACCCGGTGGCCGCGCGTCAGGCTTTTGTGGCACGTCAGCCCATGGGGCGCATTGCCAAGGCCGAGGAAATTGCGCCGATCCTGGTGTTCCTGGCCAGCGACGAGTCGCGCTTTGTCACCGGCCAAGCCTATTCCATTGACGGCGGTATGACGATATGAACCAGTTGGACATGCAAGGCCGCCATGCGGTGATCACCGGCGGGGCGGCCGGTTTGGGCTATGCCATTGCGCAGCGCATGCTGGCCTCGGGCGCCACCGTCACCCTGTGGGATCGCGATCAGCCGGCCCTGGACGCCGCCTGTCAGGCTCTGGGGCCCAAAGTTGCCGGGGTTCAGGTCGATGTCGCCAGTCATGCCAGCGTGGTGCAGGCTGTCGCCAAGACCGCCCAGCCTGTCGATGCATTGGTCAACAGCGCCGGCATCACCGGGCCCAACACCACCGTGTGGAATTACCCAGTCGCTGATTGGGAGCAGGTCATGCAGGTCAATGTCAACGGCACGTTTTTCTGCTGCCGGGAACTGGCCTCGCGCATGCGCGAACAGGGCTGGGGTCGCATCGTCAACATCGCTTCCGTGGCTGGCAAAGACGGTAACCCGAACGCCAGCGCCTATAGCGCCAGCAAAGCGGCGGTCATTGGCTTGACCAAGTCCTTGGGCAAGGAATTGGCCCAGTCGGGTGTGCGGGTCAATTGCGTGACACCGGCTGCGGTCAAGACAGCGATCTTCGATCAGATGACGCCCGAGCATGTTCAGTTCATGCTCTCTAAAATCCCCATGGGGCGTTTTGGTCTGACTCAAGAGGTGGCTGCAATGGTCACCTGGCTGTGTACCGATGACTGTTCTTTCTCCACCGGCGCCGTCTTTGACTTGTCGGGTGGCCGCTCCACTTACTGATTTTTCCACTGAAAGGTTTTCATGAAACTCGTACGTTACGGCCAAGCCGGTAAAGAAAAGCCCGGTCTGATCGACGCGCAAGGTCGCCTGCGCGATCTCAGCGGGGTGATCGCCGACATCACGCCCGATCAGCTCTCGGACAAGGCCCTGGCCAAACTGGCCAAGCTCAAAACCGACAGTCTGCCCTTGGTGCGTGGCGCCAAGCGCATGGGCGCGCCGGTGGCTGGCAGCCGCAAGTTTGTGGCCATCGGCCTGAACTACGCCGACCATGCGGCCGAATCGGGCTTGCCGATTCCCAAGGAGCCCATCATCTTCATGAAGACGCTCAGCTGCATCCAGGGGCCTGACGACGATGTGATGTTGCCCCGCGGCTCGAAAAAATCTGACTGGGAGGTTGAACTCGGTGTCGTCATCGGCACCCGCGCCCGCTATGTCAGCCAAAAGGACGCCCTCAGCCATGTGGCCGGCTATTGCGTGATCAACGATGTGAGCGAGCGCGAGTACCAGATCGAGCGCGGCGGCACCTGGGACAAGGGCAAGGGCTGCGACACCTTCGGCCCCATCGGTCCCTGGCTGGTGACGCGCGACGAGGTGCCTAACCCGCAAAACCTCTCGATGTGGCTGGACCTCAATGGCCAGCGCATGCAGACCGGTTCGACCAAGACCATGATCTTTAGCGTGGCCAAGCTGATCAGCTATGTCAGCCAGTTCATGACGCTCGAGCCGGGTGATGTGATCACCACGGGCACGCCACCAGGCGTGGGCATGGGCATCAAGAAAGACGGCAAGAGCGCGCCGGTTTACCTCAAGCGCGGCGACGTGATGACCCTGGGCATTGAAGGCCTGGGCGAGCAGCGCCAGAAAGTGATTGCGTTCAAGCTCTGAGCTTAAGCGCCTGAGCAGTGGCGCCAGGCGGCCACGAATCGGCTGGCCGCTTGGCCCACTTGCTCTGCACTTCGACCCGGCGCGTACAGCGCCGAGCCGATGCCAAAGCCCCTGGCCCCTGCTTGCCAGTAGGGCGCCATGTTTTCGGTGGTGATGCCGCCTACAGGCAGCAGTGGCAGCGCATTCGGCAGTACCGCCCGAATCGCCTTGACAACGACCGGGCCGATCATTTCAGCCGGAAAAAGCTTGAGGGCATGGGCCCCGGCCGCGTGGGCCGCAAAGGCCTCGGTCGGCGTGGCCACGCCTGGGATACAGGCCATCTCCAGCGTCAAGGCGGCCTCGAGCACGGTTCGGTCCCAGTGGGGCGAGACGATCAGGCGGCCACCGGCCGCCTGCACTTGCCGTACCTGTTCGGCGGTGGTGACCGTTCCCGCTCCGATCAGCAGCGACGGGTGCGCCCGCGCCAAGCGTTCGATGCTTTGCAGCGGCTGCGGAGAATTGAGCGGCACTTCAATCAGCCCCATCCCTTGATCGACCAGGGCCTGCCCGACCGCCTCGACCTCATCGGGCTCGATGCCCCGCAAGATGGCCACCAGAGGGCATTGACTCAGTCCTTGCTGCAAAAGATCGACAGCGCTCGGTGTCATGATGGGGTTCCTGTTTGGGGCGGCCCAATGGGCACGCGTTGTGGTGTTGGGGTAGGCTCAGCGCGCAGACGGTGCGCCGCTCTGGGTTGATGCGTCCAGACCTCGGGCCAGCGCCAAATGACCGGCCCAGGTGGCCTCCTGGTTGAGGGCGTTGGCTTGGCGTCCCAGAGTGCGCAGTGCCAATTCATAGCGCGCCGTCAGGAGCGCACTGCCCACTAAAAGTAGAGGGCCCGGACTTTGGCGCATCGCGCGCAGTTCTTCGCCGATCAGCAAGCCCGAAAGATGGCTGCTCAGGTGTTCGGCCGGCAGTCGATCAAACAGCGCACTGGTTCGGGTGCCAAAGACATGGGCCAATACGCCCGGACCGTCTTGCGCCAGTTGCACCGCATGGACGAAGGCCGCTTCGTTGAACGCGGCATCGGCCACCATGGTTCGTGCCAGGATGGAATGCTGACTCAGAACGGCGAAGACCTCGCCGGTCATGAAGGTCTGGAAATGGTGGACCTTTCCTTGGCGAACCGTCACCCATTTGCTGTGCGTGCCCGGCAAAATCAGTTGTGCGTCTTGCAAGCCGCTCAGCGCCAATGCGCCAAAGACTTGAACCTCTTCGCCGCGCATGACATCGTCCTGTCCCGCCCATGGCGCTGAAGCACCTTCTGAACGCGTGCAGTGCAGACCGGGTACCAGCGCCACCTGGGGCTTGATCCAAAGCAGGTGGCGCCCCAGTGCTTCAAAGCCGGCCGGGCAGGGGCAATAGGGTGCCTCTTGCCAACCTTGGCGGCTGCCGGCCATGCCGGAGATCAGACACAGGGGCTGCTGCTCGGCCATCCAGTCGCCCAGGCATTGCTCGAACACAGGCTCGAATTGCCCAGGCGCTACTTTCAAGATACCCAACTCGAACTGGCGGGTCTGCAGCACCTGCCCTTGGGCGTCGAGCAGCGCGGCGCGCAGCGACGAACTGCCCCAGTCCACCGCCAGCAAAGTTTTGGACCGTGGTTTCATGCGGACTCCAGTAACTCAATGACCGCAGCCGCTCGGGGCAGGGGCGCGACCGCGCCATGACCTTGCACCGACAGGGCCGCCGCAGCATTGGCATAGCGGGCCGCTTCGGCCAGGGACTGGCCGGCGGCCAGGCGGGCCAGCAGATTGCCCGCAAAGCAGTCGCCCGCACCCGTGGCATCGACCGCTTGAACCGGGTAAGCGGGCAAGTGGGTGAGCTGCCCCTCCTCGCTGCACAGCGCGCCTTGCGCCCCAAGCTTGACGGCCACTTGGGGCACCCCTTGGGCGTGGCTCCATCGCGCGATGTCTTCGGCTTGCGTCAGGCCGGTCAGAGGCACCATGTCCTCCAGGCTGGGCAAGAAGAGGTCGCACAGGGGCAGGGCCTGTGCCAGGGCCTGCTGCGCTTGTGGCAGTGTCCACAGACGAAGCCGCAGGTTTGAATCCAGGCAGACCCGCGTCCCGCAGTGCTTGGCCCAGCGCATGGCCGCCAGCACGGTTTCGCAGGCCTTGGCCGACAGGGCCAATGAAATGCCGGACACATGCAGCCACTGGCTCGATGCGATGCAGTCCTGCCAGGGGCCACTGAGGTCTTGCACCTGCATGCGGCTGGCCGCCGACCCGGCCCGCGCGTAGCTGAAGTGGTGGCCGGTCTCGTCGTGGCTGACAAAGTAAACCCCGGTGGGCGCCTGCGGATCCGTCTGCACCCCCGTGGTGTCCACCCCCTCGCTGTGCCAGAGCGCCAGCAGGCGCTTGCCCCAGTGGTCTTGGCCGATGCGCGTCAGGTAGCCGGTCCGGGCGCCGGCACGGGCTGCCGCAATCACCGCATTGCTGGTGTCGCCGCCAAAGCCTTGCAGGTACAGCGGCGGGTCTTGCTGGACTTGGTTGAATTCGAGCATGGCCTCGCCCAGGGCCACCATGTCCAGGCGCTGAGCGGCCCTCATCTGAGGGCACTCAGACGCGCTGGACCGCGCCCACTGCCGGCGCTCAAGCGCTCCATGGTTGGGATGGACGAAGACGCTCGCATCTCAGGGCACGCGGCCTGCCGCCTCACAGGCCTTGCAGAGCGCCTGCCGGGTAGCTGCTTTGTGTGCGGCAATCTTCGATGTACTGCTCGATGATCGCCTCGAAGGAAGCGTCAGCCTTCAGTCCGAGGGCATTGGCGCGTTCGCTGCTGGCGCCTCGGGCCCAGTTGCCCACAATGCCCGCAATGCGCTCATCGCGTTCAAAGCGAACCCGCTGGCGAACCTTGGGACCGGCCACTTTTTCCAAGGCATCGAGCATTTGCTGCACCGTGACATTGATGCTGGGCAGATTCAAGGCCAAGCGGTTGCCGAGGCTGGCCTGGCTGGCTTCAAAGACGGCGATCAGGCTGGCAATGGTGCTCGCGGGCGATGCCACCGGGTGACTGACGCTGGCGTCAACCGGGCAGATGCTTTCTACGCCGGCCAGCGGTTCGCGGATGATGCCGCTGAAAAAAGACGAAGCCGCGCCGTTGGGCTTGCCTGGCCTGACCGTGACCGTCATCAGGCGGGTCGATCGGCCGTCGATGAAGCCCTTGCGGGTGTGGTCGGCCACCAGGTACTCGAGCATGAGTTTGTGGGTGCCATACGAGGTCTGGGGCGAGGGCAGGGTGGTGTCGGTGACCAAAGCCGGCATGGGCTGGTCGGCATAGGGCCCGAACACCGCCACCGAACTGGCGAACACGAAACGCGAGGCCTTGCCCGAGCGGCGGATGCTGTCAAGCAGCAAGCGTGTGCTGTCGACGTTGGAGCGCAGCCCGAGCTCAAAGTCGAGTTCGCATTCGCCCGACACCGCCGAGGCCAGGTGAAAGACCCCGTCAAAACCGCTGGCCAGCAACTCGCCCTGCTCGAGCATGGGGCTGGCGTGGCTGCGAACCCGGGGATCGGCCAGCAGGTCGGCCGGCGCGGGAAACAAGTCGGTGATCACCAGTTCCTGGATGGGCTGTCCGCACAACTGCCCCCGCTTGAGGATCTCCCGGGCCAGGCGCCCCCCTAGAAAGCCGGCACCGCCGGTCACCAAAACACGCATACCAGTCCCCCTCAGTGGTTGTCTTTGGGCACGGCCGAGCCGCGTTGACCGACCAGAAAGTCCAGATCGGCCCCTTCGTCAGCCTGCAGCACGTGGTCGATGTAGAGCTTCCAGTAGCCCGTTTGCATGGCTGGCTCGGGCTTTTGCCACAGGGCCAGGCGCCTTGCCAGTTCTTCATCGCTGATGAGCAATTGCAGCTTGCGCTCGGGCACGTTCAGTTCAATCAGATCGCCGTTTTGCACCACCGCCAGCGGCCCGCCTGCGGCCGCCTCGGGGGCGGTGTGCAGCACCACGGTGCCGTAGGCGGTGCCGCTCATGCGCGCATCGCTGATGCGAACCATGTCGGTGATGCCCTTGCGCAGCACCTTGGGCGGCAAAGGCATATTGCCCACCTCGGCCATGCCCGGATAGCCCTTGGGGCCGCAGTTTTTGAGTACCAGGATGCAGTTCTCGTCGACGTCCAGGCTCTCGTCGTCAATGCGACGGTGAAAGTCATGGCTGTCCTCGAACACCACCGCGCGCCCGGTGTGCACCATCAGCGCCGGGGTGGCCGCGCTGGGCTTGATGACCGCGCCGCGCGGCGCCAGGTTGCCGCGCAGGATGGCGATGCCCGCCTTTTCCTTGAAGGGTGCCTCAAAGGACTTGATGACGCGCGGGTCGTGGTTGACCGCATCGGCAATGTTCTCGCCAACCGTCTTGCCGCTGACCGTGACGATGTCTCGGTGCAGCAAGTGTTGGATCTCTTTCATCACCACTGGCAGGCCGCCGGCATAGCAGAAGTCCTCCATCAGGTGCTGGCCTGAGGGCTGGAGGTTGAGCAGACAGGGCAATTCGCTGCCCAGGCGCTCGAAGTCGTCAACGGTGAGCTTCAAGCCCAGGCGCCCCGCGATGGCGATCAGATGAATCACCGCGTTGGTGGAGCCGCCAATGGCCGCCAGGGTGCGGATGGCGTTTTCAAAGGCCTCGCGGGTCAGCACCTGACTGATGGTCTGGTCGGTGTGCACCATCTCGACGATGCGGCGGCCCGCTTGTCGGGCCAGCACGTTGCGGCGACCGTCCACTGCGGGGTAAGCGGCATTGCCCGGCAAGCCGATGCCCAGGGCCTCGACCATGCTGGCCATGGTGCTGGCCGTTCCCATGGTCATGCAGTGGCCGTGGCTGCGGTGCATGCAGCTTTCGGCCTCGAAAAACTCCTGCAGCTTGAGCGTGCCGGCGCGCACTTGCTCGCTCATGCTCCACACGCCGGTGCCCGAGCCGAGCTCCTGGCCGCGCCACTTACCATTGAGCATCGGGCCGCCGGAAACACCGATCGTGGGCAGACCAACGCTGGAGGCGCCCATCAGCAAGCTGGGGGTGGTTTTGTCGCAGCCCATGAGCAGCACCACCCCGTCAATCGGATTGCCGCGTATGCTTTCTTCCACGTCCATGCTGGCCAGATTGCGGTAGAGCATGGCGGTGGGGCGCAGCAGGGTCTCGCCCAGCGACATCACCGGAAATTCGAGTGGGAAGCCGCCAGCTTCGTAGACCCCGACCTTGACCTGCTCGGCCAGGGTCCGGAAGTGGGAGTTGCAGGGCGTCAACTCGCTGAAGGTGTTGCAAATCCCGATGACGGGCCGGCCGTCGAACTGGTCGTGGGGCACGCCCTTGCCTTTGACCCAGCTGCGGTAGGCAA
>JAXITB010000066.1:0-9758 GCA_034680305.1 Polaromonas sp.
GTCAGACAAGAGCATTTGGGAGGTTCATAGCCTGGTCAACTCCTATCCCAAGGGCCGCGATGAAAACTCAGACAAGCAGTTTCTGGACTACAAGTCCAAGCTGACTGCTGAACACCTGCACCTGCTCGGCTTCGACCTGGCCAACACCGTCACTGCGACTGCGCTGGCACAAGCTCTGAAGGAATACAACGTCACCGACCGGACCTACTGGTTCAACAACTACAACACCTATTGGTCCACCCGCTCCGAGGTGGCCGAACTCGGCGCACCGCTGACCCTCAAGGTCTTGGGTAACCTGATCGATGACAGCTCACAAAGCGGTTTTCTGGCCGAACTGCTGGCCAAGTCCCCGATGCTCAAGAAGCTGTGGGATGGGCTGCACACCAATGGGTTTGACACCCCGTTCCTGAATGACCCGGCCCTGCTGCAAAAACTGTGGATGGGCGAGCCGGTCGACTTTGTCACCTTCGACCCCGACCTGAAAGACCTCACCTTCCAATCGGGCCCGCTCACCCTGTTCGATACCGATCTGGTGAGCCTGGCTGGACTGGGCAACAGTTGGATCAAGGCGCCCCTGAGGGCCGGTGCTGAGATCAACGTCGTACCGCGCCTTTCATTCGGCGTGGATTCAGGCGGCTTCATCGAACTGGCCAACATCGAGCGACAAAACCCCGACGAATTGACAGGAACCGATATCTTCAACGGCATCAAGGCGCTGCTTAACGGCTTTTATATCCGAGACACCTATTTCCAGGGTGGCACCTGGGTAGACCTGCCAGAACTTGACATTGACATGATCTTTAGCGGCCTGCTGGGCCTGCAGATTGGTGACTCCACCAAGCTGGCCGAGGCCTACGGCAAGCTGTCCGCCGGCTTTGACCTGGGTGTGGCAGTGGACCTCGCCAATTCTGACCAGTACGGCAAGGTGCGCCTGGCCAATTTGATCGGTGACCTGTTCACCGATCCCCTGGAGATCCTGGACTTGCAGGCCGATCTGAGCTTTTTCATGAAAGCCGAGGCTGGCGCGGCCCTGCGATTGCCCAAAAACGACGGCTCCCTCCTGGGCTTCCTGGGAGCGGCGGCCGATATGGTGTTCGGCGCCAACGAATTCAAATGGGGGCCGGTCACTGCGGGGCTGGATTACCCCATCATTGACAACGACCCCACGACCGATGCCCCCAGCTTGAACCAGTTGCTGCAGTCGGTCATCGGCTGAGGGCCGCGCAGCGGCTGGCCCTCAGTCAGCCGGCTCAAGCCGACTTTTGAACCACGCCCTTGAGGGCGTCGGTCACTTCCTTGTAGATGGTGCTGACCACCTGAACCAGCATGGACCACTGCTGAACCTGTTGCTGCAGGGTCAGCATGTCGATGGTGCTGGGGCCCTCGGGCTTGCTGGTGGCCGACTGCAGGGAAGTTTGGAGGTCTTTCTCGCGCAGACCCAAGGCACTGATGCCCACTTCATTGATGTACTGACCCGAAATCGAACTGGTGCTGCTGACGCTCATGGTGTGCTCCTGGTAGATGCCCTCGGCGCCTGAACCAAGGGACTGTCGAAACTGTTATCAGATCTTACAGGCAATCTCAACAAAATGTTACGCGCGGCATCAACCGCACGCAGGGTGGCTTGCAACTGGTCAAAAGTGGCGCTGTCAGCGCCCTGCCCGGCCTGCTGGCGCAGGCGGGCTTGCATGGCATCGAGCCGATGCAGCATTTGCCGCAGCAGGGCTGGCCCCTCGGGTGTACGCAAGCGGTCGGCCAGATCTCCGGAAGGGTCGGGGCTGACGCTCTCGGTCGGAGGAGAAAACAAACTGTGCAGGCTCATCGGGGTTTCCTCAAGGTGCGGCCCTGGCCATCGTCAAACACCACGGCATCGTCTTGGATGGACTGCAGCACCACGCCGCCGATCTTGCCGCCGGGCAACCACTTGTCGCCCGAGGCCAGCAAAAGATAGGGACGAGGACCGCCCATGACGGCTGACACTGCCGGCAGCGCAGGGAATGGGGGCTCAGGCGGTGGCGCCGCAGGCGTGGCCACCGTGGCTGGAGCAGCGGGCGGATTCGGGCTACCCAAAGGCGTCGCTGGAGCCACTGGCGCCGCTGGCCTGGCCGCTTGGACCGGCGCAGGCGGCGCCGGGCTGCGGTGGTCGACCGAGACGGCCTCCGGCAACTCGCTGTCCACCAACTGCCGCGCCACGACCCAGTCCACCTCTTGCTGCTTGGCCAGCAAAAGCAATTGCCCGCCCTCCTGGGGCGAGGCCTCGATGCCCTCAGGCAGGTTGGGCTGCAAGGCCCGGGCACGCGCCACAAATTCGGCTTGGGTGATCACACGCGGCGAAACCCGGCGGGTGATCGGTGTGATGGCCCGCATCAAGGCTTCGAGCTGCTCGTCATCGGCCACCACGCCGGTGAGCAAGAGCCGCCCATCGGCGCGCAGTTCGGGACGCACCTGAGAAGCCAAACCCAGGTCAAGGAGCGCCTTTTTTACCTGCGCCAAGTTGACAGGCACGATCGGCTCACTGACCGGGGGTGCGGCCACGTCATTGGCAGGCTTGGTCTGCCCCGCCAGGCCCCAGAGCAGCGCCAGGATCAATACCAGCGCCAGCGCCAGAACCACTGCCAGCCGACCGGCACCCATGCGCGAACCGCCAGCTGCCTTGCCCCGCGCCACAGGCGGATCGAGCGGCTCGCTGTTTGGCTCATCGCCAGCTGGCGCCTCTTGGCTCGGCGACTTGGCGGCGGCCTCACTGCCCGCGCCTGCCGCATCGGCCACTTCAATCACCGGCTCGGGCGCCACCTCGGGCGCGCGGCCAGGCTGCCGATCGAAAGCCAGTGCGGGCATCTCCTCGGGCCAAGGCTGACTGGCCGAGGCCAAAGACAACACCAACGTACCCCAGCGCCAGCTCTGACCGACTTGCAGCGGCTGGTCAAAGCCAGGTTCCTGCCAAGACCAGGCCCCCTGATCGCAGATGAGTTCAGCCAGCCCCGGGGCATCACGCAGCAGGACATCGACCTGACCACTGGGGCCCAATTGCAGGCGACTTTGGTCCGAACGCCATGCCAGCACGGCGCCCTCGTGCAGACCGGCGAGCACACGCAGCTGAATGACCAAGCTCTCGGCCGATGGCGCGTTCATCGCTGTGGCCTCCGCCCGCTGATCGGGCCCGGTCGGTTTCGGTCCAAGGCGTCCGTCACAGGTCCACCCTTGCAAGAGGCTGAATATTCACCTCAGGCACCAATTCTTGGTAAGAGATGACCTGCAGCTCATACAGGTCTTGTTCGATGAGTTTTCGCAAGTAGCGGCGGATGTCCATGGAAGACAGCAGGACGGGGAGCGGGCCGGAGGCCGGCAGTTTGCCCACGGCCTTTTTGATGTTCTCCACCAACTTTTTGCTGATGGCCGGGTCCAACGCCAGATAACTGCCGGCCGAGGTCTGACGAATGGCCGCGCGCACCGTCTCCTCGACCTTGGGTGCCAGCAGATAGGCCGGCAACATGTTTCGGCCCGCAGAGTACTTGTGGCTGATGTGCCGCTTGAGCGAGCCGCGCACGTACTCGGTCAGCAACACCGAATCCTTCTCCTTCTGACCCCATTCCACCAGAGCCTCCAAAATGGCCCGCAAATTTCGAATCGAGATGTCCTCCGAGACCAGACGCTGCAGGATCTCGCCGATCTTTTGCGTCGGCATGACGCGCATGGCCTCCTTGACCAGGTCAGGAAAGCGCGCCTCCATGGCGGTCAGCAGGAACTTGGTTTCCTGGATACCGATGAAGTCCGGCGAATACTTGCGCAGCACCGAGGCCAAGTGGTAGGTCAGCACCTGGCTGAGGTCCATGGCCGACAAACCGGCCGCCCGCATGGGATCGGCCATATTGGCCGGCAGCCAAAGGGATTCGCCCATGCCGGGCAAGAAGGCCTGACTGCGCTCGAACTGCGCGCCCAGCGCGCTCAGGGTCTGCTCGGGCTCCCGCGTCAAAAGCCAGCCCGGTCTGAGCTGGCCGCGGGCCACCGGCACCTCGGCCAGCAAGATGCTGTAAGTGCCCTCCTCCATGCGGTCGGAAAAGCGCAGGAAGATGCCGGGAAAGGGCACCCCCATCTCGTAATAAAGCGATCGCCGGATTTTGATCAACTCGTCATTGAGTTGTTGGGCATCGAGGGAGGCCCTGATGTTTTGCGCTACGTCCAAAATGAGTGGGACCGTGGGCACGAACTCGTCGGTCCCGTCGTTCTTCTTGACGGGCGCAGGCCCCGTGCTCGACTGCAAGGCAGGCACTTCGGTGATCTCGCCCGTGGTTTCATCCACCTGTTTTCGCGGCCGCAACAGGTAGCCCATGCCCAGCAGAAACACCGCCAGCACCACAAACACTGGCGTGGGCATGCCGGGGATCAGGCCCATGCCCAAAGCAATGCCGCCACCGATCATCAAGGCCCTGGGCTGGGCCAGGATCTGCGCGCCAATGTCCTTGCCCACGTTGGACGGGCCACCCTCGTCGGAGTTGACTCGGGTGACGATGATGCCGGCGCAAATGGCGATGAACAGCGCCGGAATCTGCGCGATCAGCCCGTCACCGATGGACAAGATGGAATATGTGGAGATCGCCTTGTTGGCGTCCATGCCCTTTTGCAGCATGCCAATGAGCATGCCGCCGAGCAGGTTGACGAACACGATGATGATGCCGGCAATCGCGTCGCCCTTGACGAACTTCATCGCGCCGTCCATGGCGCCATAGAGCTGACTTTCCTTCTCGACGATGTTGCGGCGGCGCTTGGCCTCGGCCATGTCGATGGTGCCGGCGCGCATGTCCCCGTCAATGGACATCTGCTTGCCGGGCATGGCGTCGAGCGAAAAGCGCGCTGCCACCTCGGCCACCCGCTCGGCGCCCTTGGTGATCACCACAAACTGCACGATGGTCAGAATCAAAAACACCACCAGGCCGACCACCAGGTTCCCGCCGACCACGAAGTTGCCGAAGGTGGTGATGATGGCGCCGGCATCGCCCTGCAGCAAAATCAAACGGGTGGTGGCAATCGAGATGCCCAGGCGAAACAAGGTGGTGACCAAGAGCACCGAAGGGAAAGACGAAAACGCCAGCGGGCTGGGCAAATACAGCGCCACCATCAGCAGCACGGCCGAGACCGTCATGTTGATGCCGATCAGGATGTCGACGACGATCACCGGCAGCGGCAAGATCATCATGAAAATGATGCCCACCAAAATGACGGCCAGTACCAAGTCGTTGCGACTGGAGGCCGCGATGGCCAGGCGCTGAAAAAAGCCAAGGATGTTCATTTGCGGGCCAGACGAGGAGTTTGCTTGGCGGCGACGGACTTGCCGCCGGTCTTGAGTTGGACGCAGGTGCGCATCGCCGCGCGCGCCTCGGCCTCGCGCCCCAGGTCGGTCAACACCCGGGCGCGTAAGGAATAAAACGGGGCATCCACCGCCCCTTGCAAGGCCAGTTGATCCAGCGCCGCCAGGGCCTTTTCGTGCTGCCCCGCCCGCGAGCAGGCCAGAGCCAAGCCGCGCAAATGGCGCACTTCCCGGGGCTCCAGCGCCCTCAAGCTGGCATAAACCACCAAGGCGCGTTCCGCGTAGCCCTGCAACAGATACAGGTAGGCCAGTTGCGAGAGAACCTGGGTTTCACGGGCGTTGACCGGCATAGGACTCGAACCTCAACCCTTGAAAACCGCGTTGATGTAGTACTGCACCAGATCGAGGTTGGCGCGCACCTCGCTGAGCAGGCGCTGGCACTGCTTGAGCACCCGCGTGTCCTCGGGCTGGGCGCCCCGATCGTTGACCAGCCACTGCCGGACCTCGTCTCGGGCCAGGTCGAAAGCCTCAGCAAACGGCCCGGGCAGCAACAGTTCGGGGTCGTCCTCGCCCTCTTCCTGCACCCATTGCAGCCATTCGCGGTCGGCCTCCGAGCCGGTGCGCTCGTCGACCACCAAGGCCTCCACCGCGTTCAGGCCAATCGGACGGACGGATGGCGCCAGGGGGTCGGCCACCTGGCCGTCCATGACGGTCAGACCCTGACGGAAAGAAAACTCATTGACGCGGGTATTGCCGACTTGTGCCATGAATGATCGCCCTCAACCCCTGCCTCAGTTCACCAAGCCCAGCCAATCGCGCTGGCATCGCTCGAAGATCTCCATCGACCCCAGCAACTGGGAGGCCTGCACCGAACCGCTGGGCCAGCGGATCAGCAGCAGGACCTGTGCATCGGCGCCATGCCCAATTTGCCCCACCTGAACGCAGGGCTCGTGAGCGGGTCTGCGGCGCATGTCGCAGGCCTGCAGCAATTGCAGCACACGGGCGCTGTCCAGGTGCGGCAAATCCACCGTCAGATAAATCAGGATCTCGTCGCCCGACTCCTCCAAGGACAAGCGTTTGCCGGAAGCCAGTTGCACGTTGACCACCCCCTGGGGCGGCAACGAAATGCCTGGCAAGCCCAGGGCCGCTCCGAACTCAGACAGCGCGTACGAAGCGCTCATATCAGACCTTCCTCGCGATCGATCGCCTCGTCGAGCGCGCCCTGGGCCGCATCGAGCAGGCCTTGGCGCGCCTCCAAAGAGCTAAACACCTGGGTCGGCATTTCCCGAATGGCATTGCGCGCACCGGTGAGGAAATGCACCGCGGCCTCAGGCGGCTCGGTCATGTTGAAGCGCTTGCAAATCCCGGACAGGCGGGAGGCATCCACCCAGCGGTCCGAAGTCAGGGCCAACAGCTCCGAGGTCAGGCTGGTGGGCGAAAAACGAGGCAGCGCATGCCGCTCGGACAGATTGGCCGACAGTTCATCACACTGATCGACCACGGTACTGATGGTTTTGAGGTGGGACAAGTCGCTCATCAGCGACTGCAGGCGCACCGGGTCGCCCGAAGGTCGGGCCGCCGCCAAGTCCAGACCGAGGGCCTCGCGGGTGGCCTCCAAAACGCGGACATAGTCGCCACTCTGCCCCTTGGGCACCATGTCCAGCAAACGGCGCAAGGTGTCGCTGACCGCCGACTCCCCCAGCACCACATCCCGGTAAGCACTGCGAAACTGGCCGGCCTGCTCGGGAGACAAACCTCGGGTCGCCTCCCAGGTGTTGACGTCGGCGCGGATCTCGCGGCCATGCTCGGCCAATAATTCGGCCGCTGCCTCCCGCAGCGCCTCACAGGCGCGACCGCCCGGGTCGGAACCCACCCGCCCTTCGTCAACCAGGTCGGCCGCTTCCAGCAGGGCCAAGTACTGCTCGCTGGCATCGCCTCCCATCTGGCGCACCAACTGCCGAGCTTGCCCGGGCTGCCTGAGCGCCTGCTTGGCCAGAGTCTGAAGCTGTTCATCGCCCTGCTGCTGGCCCGACTGCCCGGCTGCGATGGCTTTATAGATGGCCAGTCGCTGCGCCCGGCTCAGGTCCGCCAGACCCTGACCGGAGTCGGCCTTGCGCTCCTTGAGGGTCTTCTCCTGCGCCTTGCCAGACAGCGACTGCGTCAACTCCTCGGCCGCATCGGCCAGGGTGGAGCTCACATCCGGCAGCAAGGACGCCAGGCCGCTGGCCGCGGCCTGAGTAGGCGAGCCAAACTGGGTGACCCCAGCCTGACTCGGGCTGATCGATGTGTTAATAAATGACATAAACGGGCGAATCTGGAAAAATTGTAACGACTTTCCGAACAAATTCACAATTTGTCTGATAAATTAACGCCTGATGACCTTTTAAGCTCGTAGGGACTGTACATGGAAGACGACGAAATCCAAGCCCTGATTCAACAAACCGAAGCCCTGTTGGCCGAAAACGAGGCTTTGATGGCGAAACAGGCCGAGGTGTTTGCAGAGGTGAAGCTGGCCATGGCCGAACAGTTGGGCTGCTCGCAATGGGACCTCGATCGCATGCTCGAACGCGACCTGAGCGCCGAAGACCGCGATGGGGCGGAGCAGGCCGCCCGCAACATGATGCGCGAGTTCGCGCCTGAAATGGACGAGTTTGCGGCCAACGCCAGTGCACCATCAGCAGGCTCTTCGCCCGTACCCGGCGCACCTCGGCCGCGGCGTCGCATGGTCTAAGCCCGGCCCGCCTGAATGTCGCCCTACACGCCCAACCAATTTTGAGAGGAGCCCGCCATGAACACCACGGTCAATACCCAGCGCATCGTTTCAGCAAACTTCACCGTCAGCGATGAGCTGCGCACCCTCAACCAGGAGGTCAGTGGCCAAACGGGCAGCTTCAACGTGCAGTTCGCCGCCATGAAGCTGTCGATGCTCATGATCGGTGCCAACCAGGACCGGCTGAGCACCCAACTCAAGGACAGCGTCGGCAACCTGAACAAGCTGACGGCGGCCAACCAGCTCAAGGAAAGCACGACGGCCTTGAAGGCCGCGCGCAGCCAGCAGTCACTGGGCGAAGGCGCTGAGATGACCAGCAACGCGGCGGACACCAGAGCCATGGCCGACAAAGCCATGAAGGCCGGCATCACCATGACCGCTGACGAATACAAAAAGTGGGAGGCCGGCAAGGTGGTCGCCGCCGACATCGACACCATGGAGGCCAAGATCAAGACCATGCAGGATGCGGCCTCCAACCAGTCGCAGGCCGACAACATGAACATGCAAAAGCTCAACACCCTGATCAGCCAATTCACCAATATGGGCATGACCTTCTTGGATGAATACAAAAAGGGTGTGGATCGGGTCTTCCGCTAAAGCCGGCTTGCGCCCGCCATGGCCACCGACTTGCCCACTGAAGCGCAGATCGACGACTTCGCGTCGCGATTTGACGCGCACCTGCGCGCCGGGGGCACCCTGTCCGAATGGATGGGCGTGGAGGATCAGGACATGGAGGCGGCTTACGCCCTGGCCGGCTTTTTCTACAACCGCGACGAATACGACACCGCCCTGCGCCTGTATGGCCTGCTGCTCATGGGCAACCCCTACGAGCGGCGCTATGCCATCGGCATGGCCATGAGCAAGCAGATGCTCAAGCAGTACGGAGACGCCATTGGCTACTACGCCAATGCCCTGCTGATGGACTTTGACGACCCCCTGCCGAGCTACCACATCGCCGAATGCCTGATGCAGCTGGGCAAACCCGAAGATGCGCTGCAGTCGCTGACCCTGTCGATCAGCCGTTGCAAAGGCCCGGCTCATGCCGAGCTGCGCCAGCGGGCCCTGGACCTGCAGGCGCTGCTGCTGGCCGCCAGTCGCCCGGTGAAAAAGGAGCCCGCGCCATGAACATGTCGGTGGCGGTTCCTCCGTCGGGGCGCAACAGCCTGAACACCAACACCCTGCCCGATGGCAGCGCGGGGGTCGCCCCGACTGGGCCAGCGGCCGCCGGCAACCTCGGCTTTGATACCCGAAAAGCCATCGACAGAGCCTGGGACGAAAACTGGGTCCCACCGGTATTGCCCAAGCCGCGCCCGCCTCTTCATGCGCTGGAATTGGCTGGCAACACCGAACTGGTGCGGCAGGTCAATGAACTGCTGTATGCCGACAAGCCCAACCCGGCCGACATCCAGTCACTGATGGACCTGATGAGCACCAAGATCATGGAGCTGGCCATCAACGGCGAAGCCCTGTCGGTGCAGGACCGCAAGACCCGGATCGAGGCCAACCAGAAGGCGCGTGAGAAAGAACTGATGGTGGCCAGGGAAAAGGCGGTCTACGCCGAGAAGAACAAAGAGTGGACCAAGTTCTGGAACATGCTCAAGGCAGTGGGCACCTGGATCGTGGCAGCGGCGGTGACGGTTGCCAGCTTCATGACTGGCAACCCCCTGGGCGTGGCTTTTGGCA
>JAXITB010000067.1:0-9745 GCA_034680305.1 Polaromonas sp.
AGCTACCGGCCTGGGTGTCGCAGTGGGCGGCGGTGGACCCGACCCTGCTGTCCGTGACTGACGTCAACAAAGACGGCCTCCTGCAGCTCGGCGAAATGCGCATCGGCGGTGACATCATCGTGTTGGCCACACCGGAAATCGGCGGCTTGCCCTATGTGATCTCTGGCATGGTGGCCGCTGGCGGCCTGGCTGCAGCGCTGTCGACCGCCGACGGCCTGCTGCTGACGATCGCCAACGCGCTCTCGCACGACCTGTACTACAAGATGATCGACCCGAACGCGCCGACGGCGCGCCGCGTGATGATCTCTAAAGTCCTGCTGTTGGTGGTGGCTCTGGCTGCTGCTTATGTGGCGGCGCAAAAGCCGGCCGACATCTTGTTCCTGGTCTCTGCGGCCTTCTCGTTTGCGGCAGCCGCCTTCTTCCCAGCCCTCACTTTGGGCATCTTCTGGAAGCGGGCGACCAAATGGGGCGCAGTGATCGGCATGGTCGGCGGCCTGGGTGTCACCATGTACTACATGGTCACCACTCAGCCCTGGCTGCGCGGCATCTTCGGCGTGACCTCGCCCATCGAGCTGTGGTGGGGCATCTTGCCGATCTCGGCCGGCGTTTTCGGCGTGCCACTGGGCTTTGCACTGATCATCGTCGTCAGCTTGCTGACTCCGGCCCCGCGCCGCGAGATCCAGGAGCTGGTCGAGCATGTGCGCTATCCCAGCCTGGCTGGCGATAACGGGACCCGCGCAGGCTGATCACCATCCACGCGATCGGCCCACCACGGAGGTGGGCTGATGAAGATAAAACGCCCACTTCGGTGGGCGTTTTTCTTGGCGCTGCTGCGGTGACCCTGTTCAGCTCCGCCTCACACCCACCGGCACATCGGCCGCATCGTCCCAGTCCGAGCCTTGGAACCAGGCCCCGCCCTGCAAGTGGTCGCGCAGCATGGGCAGGGCGTCGAGCCCCCAAAACAGCTTGCCTTCTGAGGCCAGCGTCGGCACACCAAAAACGCCGTCGGCAATGGCCTGCTCAGACGCGGCTTTCAAGCGCTCTTTGACCTCCTCGCCGGCCGGATCAAGCACCGGTTGCAGCCGCTCGCTCAACTGGGCCAGCCGATGCGCATCGTTGGGGTCACCCCCTTCGGCCCACACATGGCGAAAGATCGTCTCGCAAACCCAGCGGTTAGGCTGGCCCTCTTCGCTGCAGGCCAGGGCCAGGCGCAGCAGGGCCAAGGGATTGAAAGGGTGTGCCGCTGGCATACGCATAGCCGTGCCCTGGGCCTGGGCCAGCCACAGTACATGGCGGTAGGTCCACTCACGCTTGGGCCTGAGTTCGGCCGGCCCCAGATTTCCGTGCGCCTTGAGCATGCTGGCAAACAGCACCGGCTGGTAAGTGACCGCATGGCTGATGCCCTCGAGCGCTTGAGGCAGCCGCTCAAACGCCAGGTAGGCATAGGGCGAGATGAAATCCAGATAAAAAGTCAGGCGCTTGAGGTCCATGACTGTGCTCCTGAAGGGAAATGACTCAAAGCAGCGCGGCGGCGCGTTGCTCTATCGACCGCCAGACCTCGCGGCGGGCCGGCGGCGCCAGTGTGCTCCAAGCCGTAATCTCGTCGATGGAGCGCATGCAGCCGATGCACAAACCCGATAACTCGTCCATGCGACACACCGAAATGCAGGGAGATGGTGGGTCGCCAGCCGGCGCGGCCAGCACCCAGGCCGCGCGCGCCCGAAGCATGGCCAGCGTCCGCACGGACGGCGCCATGCTGGCGACATCGTCAAGACGAGCTTGGGTGAGCAGGGCCAGTTGCGCCGGTGCGGCGGCAAACACCACATGGGGATGGCCCGCGGCGGCCCAGACCTGATCGAAACGAAACAGGCTTAAGTCCAAAACCTGCAGCACGGCACCGGCATGGGCCACCGGGCTGACCCCGCCGATGGCAAAGCCGGTGCGCTCACGCACGAAGTCCGGGTCTGCACGGCCCAGTTTTTGGCCTGGGGAACAGACCAGCGCTGCGAGCTTTTTCTCGTCGACCCGCTGATCGCCCGAGGTCACCACCATCACCGCTGCGTTGTCGGGCAGACGACGAAACACGATGCTTTTGGCAATCTGGCCCAACTGCACGCCCAAAGCCTCGGCCGCCTCCTGCGCAGTGCGCGCAGAGGCGTCGAGCAGGCGCGGGGCATGGTCATGGCCGCGCGCGGCGAGCCAGGCCGCCACCGGCTGAGCAGAATCGGGCAAGCTCATGCGGCGCGCTTGTTGAGCAGCGCGGTCGCCGCGCGCGAGTTGGGCTTGCGCTGCAGGAAGCTGCTGATGAAGACACCGGCATCGATGAGCTTGTCCAGGTCAATGCCGGTATCGATGCCCATGCCATGGAGCAGATAAACCACGTCTTCGGTCGCTACGTTGCCAGTGGCGCCCTTGGCATAGGGGCAGCCCCCCAGGCCAGCCGATGAACTGTCGTACTGCCAAATGCCCATCTCCAGGCAAGCCAGGGTGTTGGCCAGTGCCTGGCCGTAGGTGTCATGGAAGTGGCCCGACACATCGGCCAGGTCGTAGTGCTTGAGCGCGGCCTCCATGGCGCGCTGCACCTTGACCGGCGTGCCCATGCCGACGGTGTCGGCCACGCCGGCATGCTGCACGCCGATGGCCTTCATGAGGCGAGCCACTTCACCGACCGATTCAGCCGGCACCTCGCCCTGGTAGGGGCAGCCCACCGCCACCGAGATCGCGCCGCGCACATAAATGCCATGCTGACGGGCCTGCTGGACCACCGGCGCGAAGCGCTCGATGCTCTCGGCAATCGAGCAGTTGATGTTGCGCTGACTGAACGCCTCGCTGGCGGCGGCGAACACCACCACCTCATCGGGCCAGTGCTCACGCGGCGCCGACAGCGCCGCCTCGAAGCCCTTCATATTGGGCACCAGCACCGAATAGCGCACGTCGGGACGGCGCACGATGCCAGCCATGACCTCGGCGTTGTCGGCCATTTGCGGCACCCACTTGGGGCTGACAAAGCTGGTGACCTCGATCTCCTTGAGACCGGCGTCCTGCAGACGGTGCACCAGTTCGATCTTGACAGCCGCCGGCACCTGGCCTTTTTCGTTTTGCAGGCCATCACGGGGGCCAACATCGACCAGTTTGACTTTGGAAGGCAGGTTCATCGCGGGTTCTCCAAGCTACGCTGCAGTTGTCAATATCCTAATTGCGGCCGCACCAGACCGCCCAGGCTCTCGGGCTGCGCCCCCGCTTGCAAGGCGGCCATCTTGGCCACCATCTGGCTCAGGCTTTCCTGCCGCAGGGTGCGGGCCGAAGTGTGGGGCGTCATGCTGATGCGCGGCTCGCGCCAAAAGGGATGCTCTGCGGGCAGCGGCTCCTGACGAAAGACATCCAGCAGAGCCCCCGCAAGCTGGCCATTGTCCAGCAAAGCCAGCAAATCCTCGTCAACCAGGTGACGGCCACGCGCGACATTGATCAGGTAGGCGCCAGGCAGCAGGCGCGACAGGCTGCTGCGGTTGAGGATGTTTTCAGTGTCGGGAGTCAAAGGCAGCAGATTGACCAACACCCGGCTACCGGCCAAAAACGCATGCCACTGCTCAGGCCCGGCGAAGGTCTGCACTGACTCGATCGCCTTGGGGGTGCGGCTCCAGCCGCGCAGGGGAAAGTCAAAGGCCTGCAAGCCACGCAGCACCCGCTGGCCCAATACGCCCAAGCCCATCACGCCAACCGGACATTCAGCGCGGGGCTGGGGCTCGCGCTGCCGCCAGCGGCCGGCCCGGGTATCGGCCTGGACCGCATCGAGCTCGCGGTAAAAACGGATGACCGCCTGCACCACATACTCGGCCATCTGCACCGCCATGCCGGCGTCATCGAGCCGAAAGACGGGCACACCAGAAGGCAGGCGCAGCTTGAGCAGGGCGTCGACACCGGCAGCGATATTGAACACCGCCTTCAGCCGAGTCTGCTCGTCCAGCAACTGCTGAGGTGGGGCCCAGACCAGGGCGTAGTCGGCCGGGGCCGCGCCAGGCTGCCAGAGCGCGACATCGGCTTGGGGAAAAGCCAGCCGTAATCCAGTCAGCCAGGGATCGGGGTCTACCGTGAGGTCGTGAAAGATGATGCGCATGGTTTTTAGCTCCCTCACCCCGCTGGGGAGGGCTGGGGTGAGGGGCACACACGAGGACAAGTCTTCAGCATGCGACGCCCTCACCCTGACCCTCTCCCAAAGGGAGGGGGAACAAGAAGTCAGCCCGCCATCTTAAGCAACTCGGCACCTTCGGCCACCTGGTCGCCCGGTGCGTAGAGCAATTCACCGACCTCCCCGTCCGCTGGCGCGGCGATGGTGTGCTCCATTTTCATGGCTTCCATCACAGCCAGAGCCTGACCCTTGGCGACTTTTTCGCCGGCCTTGACCAGGAAGGCAATGATCTTGCCGGGCATGGGCGCGGTCAGGCGACCGCCTTCCTGAGCGCTGTGACCGGCATGGGCCAAGGCGTCGATCAGTGTGATCCGGCTTGCGCCCTGAGGCGTGAACACATGGGCCTGTTCACCCTGCCAGTAAACGCGGCAGCGCACCCGGTGCACCCCCCACTGCACCAGGCACTCGGCGCCATTGAACTCGTAGCGCAGGGGCTGCGCGGGTTCATCGCCCACGGCCAGATGCAGTGTGCCCCCACGTCCATAAGTCAGCAACGCACGCATGGGCTCGTCTTGCCAGGCCAACTCAAAGCGGCGCTGCATCAAGCCGTGCGAACGCCAGCCATCGCGGGCACTGAAAGGGTCGTCGCTGGCCAGCGCCTGCTCGGCCTGCAGCACATGGGCCACCACGGCCGCAGCGGCCAACGGGGCACCTACCCGCTCCTGGTGGAACAGGCGGTCGCCCTCACGGGCAATCAGCGCGGTGTCCAGGCGGGCCTGACTGAAGGACTCGGTGGCCAGCACATGGCGCAGGAACTGCACATTGGTGTTCAGGCCCACGATGTGCAATTGGCTCAAGGCGGTGTCGAGCCGAGCCAGCGCCTGTTCGCGGGTCTGGCCGTGCACGATGAGTTTGGCGATCATGGAGTCGTAAAACGGACTGATCGCATCGCCCTCGCGCACGCCATCATCAACGCGCACATCGCCCGCCGCAAAACTGGTGCACTGCGGCTTGGCATAGACCTGCAAAGTGCCGGTGGCCGGCAGGAACTGCTTGTCGGGATTTTCGGCGCAGATGCGCGCCTCGATGGCGTGCCCGTTCATGGGGATCTGCGCTTGACTCAAGGGCAGCGGCTGGCCAGCGGCCACCCGCAACTGCCACTCCACCAGATCCAGGCCGGTAATCGCTTCGGTCACCGGATGCTCGACCTGCAGTCGGGTGTTCATTTCCATGAAAAAGAAATTAGCCCCCACGCTCCGCCGCTGGCGCGGGTCGCTGCCCCCCGAGGGGGCTGTCCCGCCTTGGGGCGGCCCGGCGGCGGGACTCGCATCGCCCTCCAACCCCTCGACGATGAATTCGACCGTGCCCGCGCCCACATAGCCCACCGCCTGGGCCGCTGCCACCGCGGCCTCACCCATGCGCTTGCGCAGGTGCTCAGTCATGCCAGGCGCTGGCGCCTCCTCCAGCACCTTCTGGTGGCGCCGCTGCACCGAGCAATCGCGTTCGTGAAGGTAGACACAGTGACCGTGCTGATCGGCAAACACCTGAATTTCAATGTGACGGGGACGCTGCACATACTTTTCAATGAGCACCGCGTCGTCGCCGAAGCTGTTGATCGCCTCGCGCTTGCAGCTGGCCAGAGCCTCGGCAAAGTCGGCGGCTCGATCGACCGCACGCATGCCTTTGCCCCCGCCGCCGGCGCTGGCCTTGATCAGCACCGGATACCCGATCCGGTCGGCCTCGGCCTGCAGCAAGGCGGCATCCTGGTTGGCGCCGTGGTAGCCGGGCACCAGGGGCACGCCGGCCTGATCCATGAGTCGCTTGGACTCGGCCTTCAGGCCCATGGCCGCAATGGCCGAAGCCGGCGGGCCGATGAAGACCAGACCAGCGTCGGCGCAGGCCTGGGCAAATTCTTCGTTCTCACTGAGAAAGCCGTACCCGGGGTGGATGGCCTGAGCTCCGGTGCTTCGGGCCGCATCGATGATGCGCTGCCACTGCAGGTAGCTGTCTTTGGGCGCGCTGCCCCCAATGTGGAGCGCCTCGTCGCAGGCCTGTACATGCTTGGCCTGGGCATCGGCATCGGAATACACCGCCACGGTCTGGATGCCCAGCCGCCGCGCGGTCGCGGCCACCCGGCAGGCGATTTCGCCACGGTTGGCGATCAGGATCTTCTTAAACATTCGTCTCTCCCGTGGCGAAATCCCCTCGGCCCGCTACGCGGTCCCGGCCATTTAGCTTCGCTGCTGCGCGGCTTCGCCGCTGGTCACCACGGTTGGCGATCAGGATCTTCTTAAACATTCGTCTCTCCCGTAGCGAAATCCCCTCGGCCCGCTACGCGGTCCCGGCCATTTAGCTTCGCTGCTGCGCGGCTTCGCCGCTGGTCTCCACGGTTGGCAATGAGAATTTTCTTGAACATGGTGTTTCCTCGATTCAGACGAGCCAGTTGGCAGGACGCTTGCCCAGGAAGGACTGCACGCCCTCCTTGCCCTCGGCACTGGCGCGGATGTCGGCGATGCGGCGGGCGGTCTCCTGACGCAGCTCGGGCGTCAGGGGCTGACCTGCCACATCACGCACCAGTTGCTTGCAGGCCCTGACCGCCGCCGGGCCATTGGCCGCCAGAGTGGCTACGATCTCGGCCACCTTGGCGTCCAGCGCCTCGGGCTCGCACAGCTCATGCACCAACCCCATCTGCTGGGCCTGGGCCGCACTGAAGCGTTCGGCGGTGACGAAATAGCGGCGGGCCGCCTGCTCGCCCATGCCTCGGATCACATAGGGACTGATGGTGGCCGGCAGCAGGCCCAGCCGGGCTTCCGAAAGACAAAAGGTGGCTGCGCTCGATGCCACCAGCACGTCGCAGACAGCAGCCAGACCCATGCCGCCGGCATAGCAATCGCCTTGCAGCCGGCCCACTACCGGCACAGGGCATTGATCCAAGGTCCAGAGCATGTCGGCCAGCTTTTGGGCATCGTCGCGGTTTTGCGCCCAGTTGTAGTCGGCCATGGCGCGCATCCAGTTGAGGTCGGCACCCGCACAAAAGGCCTTGCCCCGGGCGGCCAGCACCACCACGCGCAGTTGCGGCTCTTGCGCCAGTTGCGTGAAGGTCTGGGTCAGCTCGGCGATCACCTCGTCATTGAAGGCGTTGCGCACTTCGGGACGGTTGAGCCAGACCTCGGCGACGTGCGCCGAGGGGCGAAGGAGTTCGAGGGTGTTCATGGGAAAAGTCTCTGTTCTTTTTGCTTTCGCACAGGTGGGGGTGATGGCGGGGCCGCGGCCCTCATCCTCTCCCAAAGGGAGAGGAAGAAAACATCAATAGCGTTTGGCCACCTCTTCGAGCATGACCTCGGTGGCACCGCCACCGATGGCCAACACGCGGGCATCGCGCCACAGGCGTTCGACCGCCGTCTCGCGAATGAAGCCCATGCCGCCGTGGAACTGCTGGCAGGTCTGCACCACCTCATTGACCAATTCGCCGGTGAGGGCCTTGAGCATGGAGACTTCTTGAACGATGTCATGGCCTTGTGTGACCGACCAGGCGCAGTGATACATGAATTGCCGGGCCGCCCGGGTCTTGGCGTCGAGCATGGACAAGCGCTGGCGTATGGTCTGTTGGTCCCAAAGTGTGCCGCCAAAAGCCTGGCGCTGGCGTACATGATCGAGGGTCAAACGCAGGGCCTGCTGGCAGTGGCCCACCGCCATCGCGCCCAGTGCGATGCGTTCGGTCTGAAAGTTCTTCATGACCGAGTAAAAGCCCTTGTGCTCCTGGCCCAAGAGGTTGGCCGCTGGGATGCGCACCTGGTCGAACACCAGTTCGGCGGTGTCGGACGACAGCCAGCCCGTCTTCTTGAGTGCGCGTCCCACGGTAAAGCCTGGGGTGCCCTTGTCGACGATGAACATGGACATGTCGCGCTTACCCGGCCCGGTCTTGGCCGCCACAAAGTAGACGTCAGCGTGCACGCCATTGGTGATGAACATCTTGGTGCCGTTGATCACCCACTGATCGCCCTCATGGCGCGCGCTGGTGCGAATGCCGGCCACATCAGAGCCCGCACCCGGCTCACTGATGCCCACCGCCGTGATGCAGTCGCCCGCAGTGATGCGCGGCATGTAACGCGCCTTCTGTTCAGGCGTGCCGGCATGATGCAGATGCGGGCTGGCCATGTCGGTATGGACCAAGACCGTGATGATGAAGCCGGCAAAAGTCGACTGTGACAGCGCCTCGGCGAACACCAGATTGCTCAGCGCGTCGGCCTCGCCGCCGCCATAGGCGCTGTCATACATCAGGCCCAGCAGACCGGCGCGCCCCATGCGCTGCAAGACCTCGCGCGGCACCATGCCCTGCTCTTCCCAGGCCTGGGCATGCGGCTCGACCTCCCGGGCGATGAAACGGGCCACCTGCTCGCGCAGCAGGGCGTGTTCGGGGGTGTCGTAAAGGGTAGGCTGCATACCTGTCCAGGGTTAAAGAGGGTTTCGATCCATCAGATGGCGAACTCAATGCACCCAGCCACGCAGACCACGCAGGCTTTCGAAGGCCTGGAAATCCCGGTCGCGGTGGAGTAGCGCGTAGTCGTGCTCGATGCAATAGCTGGCCACCAGCACATCGATGCTGCTTCGCACCGTGATGCCCTGGGCCCGGAGACTGCGATAGTGCTGAGCGGCCGTTTCAGCCAGATGAATGCCCGAGGTGTCCTCCAGATCCAGGCTTTCCAGCAGGCGCTTGGCCTGCCTGTAGCCCGACTCATGCCTGAACCCTCGGAGCACCTCAAACAAAACGAGGTCGGGCACGACGATGCGGATCTCGCCCTGCTCGAGGAGTCGGGCCAAAATGTCCACCGCCGGATGGCTGGCATCATTGAAAAAGTCGATCCAGACGCTCGAGTCAACGACCAGCATGGGACTTGCGCTTGGGCGCTGATTTGGGCGCTGATTTGCGGGCCACAGGGGCAGGCTCTTGCACCTGCGGGGCGGTGGCAGATTCGGCCGCCGGTGCGGTCCAGTCGATGGACTCGTCGCCCTCCCACTTGAGCTTGCCGCGCCACTTGAGCACTTCCCGGTAGACCGCCTGGCGAGCGAGCAGCTTCAAGCCCGCCTCGACAGCATCCTTTTTGGTCGTGTACGGCCCGGCCTGCATGGCCTTGGCCATGAGTTCGTCGTCAATCTCGATGTTGGTGCGCATGATGTGTATTAAACATTTATCGAATACACATTATGCATCACATGCGGAAAATACCAAACTTGGGATCACCAATCGGCGCATTGAGCGCAGCCGACAGGCCCAGAGCCAGCACCCGTCGCGTATCGGCCGGGTCAATCACGCCGTCGTCCCAAAGACGGGCGCTGGAGTAATAGGGATGGGACTGGTGGGAGAACTGCTCGAGGATGGGCTGCTTGATGGCCTGCTCCTGCTCGGCCGTCAGGGTACCGCCCTTGGCCTCGACCGCATCGCGCTTGACGGTGGCCAGCACGCCGGCGGCCTGCTCGCCGCCCATGACGCAGATGCGGGCATTGCGCCACCTCCACACCAAGCGCGGCGAGTAGGCCCGCCCGCACAGGCCGTAATTGCCGGCGCCATAACGGCCGCCGATGATCACGGTGAACTTGGGCACGTTGGCGGTGGCCACC
>JAXITB010000068.1:0-9696 GCA_034680305.1 Polaromonas sp.
CACGCCGGGGCCGTGCTTGTTGGCGGGCCTGTTTTCTCATGGGCGCGCCGTTGGCCCCTCGACCGGGTTGGGTGGCACGGCCGGCCTGGTCATTGGCTGGACCGCTGCGGCCCAGCCGACGCAGGACCACCGCATCCCCGACTCGGTCATCCGGGTCATGCGCCACAAGGGAAAGATCGGCAAGGACATCGATCACCCGGCCGTCTTTCCGGTGACGCTGCCGGTGGAGGTCATTGAGGCGTACACCGATGAAGGCGAGATCGTGTTTGAGCCCTTTGGCGGCAGCTGCACCACGCTGATGGCTGCGCAGCGCACCGGGCGGATTGGCCGTGCGGTCGAGATTGCGCCCGAGTACGTCGACGTGGCGCTGATCCGTTTTCAACAGAACTTTCCTGGCGTGCCAGTCACCTTGGCCGCCACAGGCGAGACCTTTGAGGCCATCGCCCAACAACGACGAAGCGAATCCATCCATGTCTGAACCCTGGCTTTCCACCCACATCGAGCGCTGGCCGACGGCCAAGCTGGTGCCCTACGCCCGCAATGCCCGCACGCACTCGGAAGAGCAAGTGGCGCAGATCGCCGCCTCCATCGTCGAGTTCGGCTTCACCAATCCGATCCTGGCGGGGTCCGACGGCGTGATCGTCGCTGGTCATGGACGTCTCGCCGCCGCGCAAAAGCTGGGTCTGGACACCGTGCCCGTGGTGGTTTTGGATCACCTGACGCCCACCCAACGCCGCGCCCTCATCATTGCGGACAACCGCATCGCCGAGAACGCCGGTTGGGACGACGCCATGCTGCGCATCGAACTGCAGTCACTGCAGGAGGATGGTTTCAATCTGGACATTACCGGCTTCGATGCCGATGCCCTGGCCGAAATCATGGCGGGCGAAGAGACCACGGTCGATGGCCAGACGGATGACGATGCCGTTCCCGAAGTGTCGGCCACTGCCATCTCCCGCCCGGGTGATGTTTGGGAGCTGGGCAATCACCGGCTGGTGTGCGGCGATGCCACGGACCCCAAGACCTACGAGCTGCTGATGGCCGATGCCAAGGCAGACATGATCGTGACAGATCCGCCCTATAACGTGGACTATGCCAACAGCGCCAAGGACAAAATGCGCGGCAAGGACCGCCCGATCCTGAACGACAACTTGGGCGATGGCTTCTACGATTTCTTGCTGGCGGCTCTGACCCCAATGCTCGAGCGCTGCGCCGGGGCGACTTACATCGCCATGTCGTCCAGTGAGCTGGACACTCTGCAGCAGGCCTTCCGCGCTGCCGGCGGCAAATGGTCCACCTTCATCATCTGGGCCAAGAACACCTTCACGCTCGGCCGTGCCGACTACCAGCGCCAGTACGAGCCCATCCTCTATGGCTGGCCCGAAGGTCAGAACCGCCACTGGTGCGGTGACCGCGACCAGGGCGACGTGTGGAACATCAAAAAGCCGCAGAAGAATGACCTGCACCCAACCATGAAGCCGGTGGAGTTGGTCGAGCGCGCGATCCGCAATTCCAGCCGACCGGGTGACATCGTGTTGGACCCGTTTGGCGGTTCGGGCACCACCCTCATCGCCGCTGAAAAAACCGGCCGCATCGGCTGGCTCATCGAACTCGATCCCAAGTACGTGGACGTGATCGTGCGCCGCTGGCAAGACTGGAGTGGGCAGGAAGCTTACCGGGAAGCCGATGCGGTCAAGTTCAACGACCTGGCGGCAATGGCAAGCATGCTGATCTCAGCAGACCCACAGGAGGCCGATGCATGAAACAGTCGCGCCTGATGTCCCTGGTGGAGTCGCTCGCCAATGTGTTGGTGGGCTACGGAGTGGCGGTGGCCACGCAGATGGCGGTTTTCCCGCTGTTCGGCTTGGCCGTGACCGTCACTGAGAACCTGCTGATCGGCTTGATCTTCACGGTCGTGTCAATCGTGCGCAGCTACGCGCTGCGCCGGGGCTTTGAAGCCCTGCGGGTGCGTCAGTCGGCCAGGGCCTCTTCGACGATCTCGCAGTGAATCACAAAGCCCGTCAGGTAGGGCAGCCCCTTGGGAATCCCGTGCTGCTTGCTGGTCAGGCGGCCGATGGTCCAGCCCATCCAGCGTTGGGTGGCGGCGTGGATCGCATCCTGCAGGTTCAATCCGGCGTGCAGGCCGTTGAGCATATCGTCGGCAAAGTGGCGACCATGGCGGCTGTCCAGGAAGGCGCGGACCGAGTCCAGTGGCTGGTTGGTGGCGTCCGAGATCGCGGTCATCGCGATGGGCCAGGCGGCTTCGGCGTGCTCGCCGAGGGCCCCAAATAGGCCCCACGATTCATTTTGCGTTGCGGGGATTTTTGCTTGCTGGGTTGTGATCATCGTCGGCTCCATGTATGTGTTGGCGATGACTCCATTGACGCGCTGTAGGGCACAGAAGCCAAGGCTTTCTCGATCATTTTTCGAGAGCGTGATCATTTCGCGACGCTGGCCAGTTCGGCCTGCGCGTTGGCGATCAGGTCCAGGCGCAGGTTGGGCGTGATGTTGCAGGCCAGGGCGTTGAGCGCCCAGTTCATCACCTGCGATTTGTCCTGTGGAGTCTCAGCAGTGTCGAGCCGCTCGATGTATTGGTCCAACTCGCGCAGGCTGCGCTCCAGAGTGGATCGGGCGGTGAGCAAGGCATCTTTGGCCTTTTGCTCGGTCATTTGGCGCATCAAGGTGTCGAGGTCGAGGGTCATGGTGGGCTTTCTTTCAATCGTTTGGCGATGACTCCATTGACGCGCTGTTTCCAATCAAAGCCAAGGCTTTGATTGAAGTTGTTGCGCAGCGTGGCTTATCCACCACTAACCCAAACGCGCGATGTACCGACAGTAGTCACTGCCACTTGGATCTACGTATAGGAGCGGGCGTCCTGGCGCCTGGATTTCCACGCACAGTCGACCTTGCATGAAATAGCCGCCCTTGCCTTTGAGCCAGTCGCGTGACTTGAAGAGGTTCATGGAAAAGCCATCGAACTCCTCCGGCTCCATCTCCCGCGTTTCTGTAACGTAGACCACGTAGTCGCCGCTGGCGGCGATGTCGTTGATGTGGGCGGGCTTGCGTCCAAAGGGCAGTCGGATGCTCAATTCTTCAACCAGTACCTGCTGGCCATCGAACATGATGGTCAGGGGTTTGCGATCAATTGTGATGGTCATTGTTTTCATATCTTGGCTCCTGTTTAGGCGGCGTGGTAAATCCGATCTGCTCCTGCCTCCTTGGTCGAGGTGATTTGCAGACCCAGCTTCTTTTTGAATGCACCGGCAAAGGTGCCGCGCACGGTGTGCGGCATCCATCCGGTGGCCTCACAAATCTGCGCGATGGTGGCGCCCTCGGGGCGCTTGAGCATGGCGATCACTTGCGCTTGTTTGCTGTTGTCTCGGGTCCGTGGCTTGGACTGCTGTGCGGCATCAATGACCGTATCCAGATCTTGGATGTTCAGAGGTGCCTTGCGAGGTACGCCCAGGGCGTCATAGCCTTCGGCAGCCAGGAACCAGTCCTTGCCGTCATAGGTGATCAGGGCGCGCTTGAAAAGACCATCGATCACTTTTTGGCGCGCGCCGCCCTTGATGTTGTCAGGGAACCATTCGATCTTTCCTTCGGTGTGCCGATGGGCGTGATCCAGGATGGCGTGCTGGGCGGGTGTGAGTTGGGTGGTCATGTTGATCCTTTCAGTTGCGGTTTGTTTGCGTGGGGGATTGCGTTGTTGCCATACGGCCTGCTTCAAAGGCTGCTTGCAGGGCGCTTTTGACAGCCCAGACGCTGACCTCATGAAAGTCGAGGCAGTCGCTCATTTGGGTTTCCAGGGTCTGGATGAAAAGGTGATCGAGGGCGATCTTTTCAAGCAGGTTCTGGATGGCCTGCGGGTTTTGTTTCTTCATCGTCTTGGCCTTTCGATTGCCGGTTGTGTTGAGGACGATGTGATTGACGCGCTGTTCGCAGCCGAAGCCAAGCTCTTTCTTATCCCGGGTGATTCACTCGTCTTTGCATGACAACCAGCATTCCGGAGGCCACCCACTTGCATTGAGTAGATCAACACCATGGGACTGTCCATTCGCGCCTACGCGCGCCACCGAGGCGTGTCGCACGTGGCCGTCAAGAAGGCCATCGATACCGGGCGCATTAGCCAGCTGCCAGATGGCACCATCGATCCGGTAGTGGCCGATGCCCAGTGGGCGGCCAACACGACACCGACCCGGCGGTCGATGGCCGATGTCGCCAGTGACAAACCGGCTCCGCAGGTTTCCGCACCTGCCCGCGAGATTCCGCAGGCTTCCGCAGCAACGCCTACGCGCCTGCAACGGGAAGCGCCAGAAGTCCCAACACCAGCCCTGTCGAGTGGCGGCACATCGCTGCTGCAGGCCCGCACCGTCAACGAGGTGGTCAAGGCTCAAACGAACAAAGTGCGCCTGGCCCGATTGAAGGGCGAACTGGTCGATCGATCACAGGCTGTGGCCCATGTGTTCAAGCTGGCCCGGGCCGAGCGCGATGCCTGGCTCAACTGGCCAGCACGCATCTCGTCGCAGATGGCCGCAGGACTTGGTGTCGATGCGCACGTCTTGCATGTGGCGCTCGACGCCGCCGTTCGCCAGCAACTGCAAGACCTGGGCGATCTGCAGCCCAAGGTGGATTGATCCCATGGACGAGATCTTTTACGAAGGCTGGGACGCGATCGAGCGCGCCTGGCGCGAGGGGCTGACGCCCGATCCGCTGCTCACGGTGTCCGAATGGGCCGACAAGCACCGGGTGCTCTCCAGCAAGGCCGCCTCCGAACCCGGCCGCTGGCGCACCAGCCGCACGCCTTATTTGCGCGAGATCATGGATTGCTTGTCCCCGATGTCGCCGATCGAGCGGGTGGTGTTCATGAAAGGCGCGCAGGTTGGTGGTACCGAACTGGGCCTGAACTGGGTGGGCTATGTGATCCACGATGCCCCGGGCCCGATGATGGCGGTGTGGCCTACGGTCGAGATGGCCAAGAGGGCCTCCAAGCAGCGCATCGACGCGCTGATCGAAGAAAGTCCCGCCATCCAGGAGCGCATCGCGCCTGCCCGCAGCCGTGATTCGGGCAACACGATTCTCGCCAAGGAGTTCCACGGTGGTGTGCTGGTGATGACCGGCGCCAACAGCGCGGTGGGCCTGCGTTCCATGCCGGTGCGCTACCTGTTTCTCGACGAGGTCGACGGCTACCCACTGGATGTGGAAGGCGAAGGTGATGCGATCTCTCTGGCCGAGGCGCGAACCCGCACCTTTGCCCGGCGCAAGATCCTGATCGTCTCGACCCCGACGATTGCCGGAGCCAGTGCGGTGGAGCGCGAGTTCGAGGCATCGGACCAGCGCCGCTACTTCTTGCCGTGTCCGCACTGCGACCACCGCCAGTGGCTGCGGTTTGAGCAGCTGCGCTGGGAGCGCGGCCAGCCAGAAACAGCGGCCTACATCTGCGAAGCCTGTGGTGAACCGATTGCCGAGCACCACAAGACATGGATGCTGGACAACGGCCAGTGGCAGGCTTGCGCACCAGACCAAGCGGGGCGCACGGCCGGGTTTCATCTGTCCAGTCTCTACAGCCCGGTGGGCTGGCGCAGCTGGATGGAGATCGCCCGAGCGTGGGAGTCGGCGGCGATGTCCGATTCCCGCTCGGCCTCGGCCATCAAGACCTTCAAGAACACCGAACTCGGTGAGACCTGGGTCGAAGAAGGCGAAGCCCCCGACTGGCAACGCCTGCTGGAACGCCGGGAGGACTACCGCATTGGCACCGTGCCCGCGGGCGGCCTGTTGCTCACTGCCGGTGCCGACGTGCAGAAGGACCGCATCGAAGTCTCGGTCTGGGCTTTCGGCCGGGGCAAGGCCGCGTGGCTGGTGGAGCACCGGATCTTGATGGGCGACACGGCCCGCACCGAAGTCTGGTCGGCTCTGGCCAAGCTCATGAGCGAGACCTGGACCCACAGCAGTGACTGCCAGCTGAGTCTGGCGCGCCTGGCGCTCGATACCGGATATGCCACCCAGGAGGCTTATGCCTTCGTGCGCAGCGTGCGCGATACCCGGCTCATGCCGATCAAGGGCATTGCCGGTGGTGCGGCGCTGATTGGCACGCCAACGGCGGTGGATGCGACTGCCAGCGGCAAGAAGCTGCGCCGGGGCATCAAGGTGTTCCCGGTGGCGGGCGGCATCGCGAAGCTGGAGTTCTACAACAACCTGCGCAAAAGCGCCGAAGTGGACGAAGACGGCATGACGCCGATCTACCCGGCTGGCTTTGTGCACCTGCCCAAGGTCGATGCCGAGTACCTGCAGCAGCTGTGCGCCGAGCAACTGATTACCCGGCGAGACCGCAACGGCTTTGCCCACCGCGAGTGGCAAAAGATGCGTGAGCGCAACGAGGCGCTCGACTGCTACGTCTATGCCCGAGCGGCGGCAGCAGCTGCTGGCCTGGACCGGTTCGAAGACCGGCACTGGCTCGAATTGGAAAAACAACTCGGCGTTGGCCTTCCGGCCATCGCCATTCCCACTGACACCCCCGAGGCCACCCAAGAGCAGAAGTTCGACGGTGGCCTCAGCACTTCTGGTGGCGCCAAGCCGAGCCCGCGTCGGGTGGTGCGCAGCAAATGGATGAATTGAGGATGACCTGAACATGACCTACACAGAACAACACCTGCAGGCTTTGCGCGAAGCGCTGGCCAGCGGCGAGCACCGCGTGACCTATGAGGGCAAGAGCATTGAGTACCGCAGCGTGGCCGATTTGAAGGCCGCGATTGCGGAGGTCGAAGCCACCATCGCACGTGAATCCGGTGCACCCAAATCCCGTCAGATCCGTGTCACCACCAGCAAGGCGCTCTGATGGCCTGGCTCAAAAACCTTCGTCGCCGCATGTTCGGTGGCACGCCGGTCTATGACGGCACCGGCGGCGGTCGGCGCGCCCTGGCCTGGATGCCCAGCAACCCAGGTGCCGTGGCAGCCCTGTCGCTGGCCCAAGACGAACTGCGCGCCAAGAGCCGTGACCTGGTCCGGCGCAACGCCTGGGCCGCCGCAGGCATCGAGGCCTTTGTGGCCAACGCCATCGGTACCGGCATCAAGCCGCAAAGCATGGTGCAGGACCAGACTACTCGAGAGGCGATTCACAGCCTGTGGTGGGACTGGTGCGAACAGGCCGATGCCGCAGGCCTGACCGACTTCTACGGTCTGCAAGCACTGGCTACGCGCGCCATGCTTGAGGGCGGTGAGGCGCTGATTCGGCTGCGTTACCGGCGCACCGCAGATGGTCTGCCGGTAGCGTTGCAGATCCAGGTGCTGGAAGCAGAGCATCTGCCAACCACCATGAACCGGGATCTACCCGGTGGCAATGTCGTCCGCTCAGGCATCGAGTTCGATCGGCTGGGTCGCCGGTTGGCTTACCACCTGTATCGCTCGCACCCCAATGATGGACTGCTGGCACCGATGTCGAGCAATGCGGGTGGCGGTGGCATGGACACCGTGCGGGTCGATGCGAGTGAAGTCATCCACCTGTTTCGCCCCTTGCGTCCCGGCCAGATCCGGGGCGAGCCGTGGCTCACCCGGGCACTCGTCAAACTCAACGAGCTGGACCAGTACGACGACGCGGAGCTGGTCCGCAAGAAAACCGCTGCCATGTTTGCCGGCTTCATCACCCGCATGGCCCCAGAAGACAACCTGATGGGCGAGTCAGCAGCAGATGGCAATGGGGTGGCGCTCGCGGGCATGGAGCCAGGCACGCTGCAGATCCTGGAGCCAGGCGAAGACATCAAGTTCTCAGCTCCCGCCGATGTTGGATCGTCCTACGCAGAGTTCATGCGTCAACAGTTCCGCGCGGTGGCCGCTGCCATGGGCATCACCTACGAGATGCTCACCGGGGACCTGACGCAGGTGAACTATTCCTCGATCCGGGCGGGTCTGCTGGAGTTCCGCCGTCGCTGTGAAGCCCTGCAGCACGGTGTGATCGTGCACCAGTTGTGTCGCCCGATCTGGCGCGCCTGGATGGACCAGGCGTTGCTCGAAGGTGCGCTGGACTTGCCCGGCTACCGCAAAGACCGCCGCGCCTATCAAGCCGCCAAGTGGATTCCACAGGGCTGGAGCTGGGTGGATCCGCAGAAGGAATTCAACGCCATGAAGTTGGCGATCCGGGCGGGCCTCATGAGCCGGTCTGAAGCCATCTCCGGCAATGGCTACGACGCCGAGGACGTGGATCGCGAGATCGCAGCGGACAACGCCCGGGCCGATGCACTGGGTTTGGTCTTTGACTCCGATGCTCGGCATGACCAGGCGCCGGCTGCAGTGTCGACAGAGCCAAGTGAACCACAAACTGTCGAATCACCGACTGCTGAGTCTGCCGGTGCGTCACCCAACAACCAGGATCCCCAACCATGACTTACCTTGCCTCCCGCTTGTTCGGGACGCCCCTGCTGATTCACCGACCCAAGCTGGACGTGATCCTCTCCGTGGTCGGCCAGCGCATCGGTATGGCCGATGCTCCCGCGATGCCAGCCATGGACATGGCCATGTACCAACGGCCTCCCGCAACCGCAGCCCCCGAGGGTATTGCAGTGGTCCCGATCCACGGCTCGCTGGTCAAGCGCTCGCTGGGCATGGAAGCCGCCTCAGGCCTGACGTCCTACGGCGAGATCGCCGCGATGCTGGACTCCGCCTTGGCCGATCCCCAGGTCAGCGGCATCTTGCTCGACATCGACTCACCCGGTGGTGAAGCCTCAGGCAGTTTCGAGTTGGCTCGTCGCGTGCGCGAGGTGGCTGCGGTCAAACCCGTCTGGGCGGTGGCCAACGACGCCGCGTATTCAGCGGCCTATGCGATTGCGGCCAGCGCCCAGCGACTGTTCGTGACGGAAACGGGTGGCGTCGGCTCGATTGGCGTCATCGCCTTGCATGTCGACCAATCGGTCAAGGATGCCAAGGACGGCTACCGGTTCACGGCCATCACGGCGGGCGCCCACAAGAACGACTACTCGCCACACGAGCCCTTGTCGGACACCGCAAAGACAGAGCTGCAAGGCGAAGTGGATCGGCTTTACGCCATCTTCACTGATCACGTGGCCGACATGCGTGGCCTGGATCTGGGCGCTGTCCGAGCGACCGAGGCTGGGTTGTACTTCGGCACCAATGCCGTGGCCCAAGGGCTCGCTGATGGTGTCCAGACGCTGGACGCCACCCTTGCCGAATTCCATCGATTCATCAACGCCCGTAACCATTCGCCGTCTCAGGTGCGGGGCGTCATCCGTGCTGAGGCGGCATTTCCCCTCAAGGAGCTTTCCATGCCTGATCCCCAGGACACCTCTCAAAAACAAGTGGCTGAAACCATCGATCTGGTCGAAGCAGAAAAGCTGGTTTCTGAAGCCCGCCGCGAAGTCACCCAAACTGCTCAGGCGATTGCCGAGCTGTGCCTGTTGGCCGGCTGCCCCGACCGCGCTGCCGAATTCATCGCTGCAGGTAAATCCCAAGCCGATGTCCGTCGTGTGCTGATCGATGCGCGTGCTGCGCAGTCCGAGTCCAACGATATCCGCTCGACCATCACGGTGGATGCTGGCACCCAGTCGCTCGATCGCCCTGAGGCCTCGCCCATCGTGGCTGCCGTCAAGAAACACCGGGATCTCTGTACCGCCGAAAAGGAGCGCGTCATCCGCAGCGGCGGCCTGTTCATCCTCGGCACCGAGCGGCATGAGGCCCGCCGCATCGACAACC
>JAXITB010000069.1:0-9619 GCA_034680305.1 Polaromonas sp.
GATCGAAGTGGTGGCAGCCCAGCACCACGGCGGTGACGATCAGCAGGCTCCAACGATCCACCCGCAGGCCCAGGCTGACGTGCGGCGTACTGCCCACAGGGATGCGCGGCGCCCGGCCCAGGCGCGGCTTGACCTTGAGCAGCGCTGCCACGGGTTCCAGACGCAGCCCCATGCGGGTGATGTCGGCGTCCTCGCCGCAGGCTTGACAGGCCAAGGTGGGCGTCAAGCGATGCCCGCAACGCCGGTGGTGCAGCGCTTGAGGCAGGCCCACATCGCTTTGGCCCCAGCGCTTTTCCCAGGCCCAGATCATGAGCACCTGGGGGTACAGGCCCAGCGTCTTGGCCGTCGGGTGGTAGGTGTGCCTCAGGGGCCTGGTTTGATAAGGCCGAGCCTGAAGCAGCCCCAAGGCACTGAGGCTGCGCAGCCGCTCGGCCAGGGTCGAGCGTGGCAGCCCCAGCTGCTGCTGCCATTGCTCAAAGCGCTTGAGTCCCATGAACGTACCCATCAGCACCTGCACCGTCCAGCGGTCACCCAGGATGCCCAGGCCGTGGCTCAGCGTGCTGCTGGCCAGCGCCTTTCGGGTCAGTTCGATGTCGACCGCAGTGCTCATGCCAGGCGCTCGATCACCATGGCAGTGGCCAAGCCGGCCGCGCCGCAAATGGCCACCACCGCCCGGTTGTGTTGGCGGCGCTCGAGTTCGTCGAGGACCGTGCCCACCAGCATGGCCCCGGTGGCGCCCATGGCGTGACCGAGAGCGATGGCCCCGCCATTGACGTTGAGCCGATCATGCGGCACGCCCAAATGCTTCATGTAGTGCAGCATCAGCGCGGCAAAGGATTCATTGACTTCGAACAGGTCGATCTCGCTGGCGGCCAAGCCGGCACGCGCCAGGGCCTTGCGCGTGGCGTCGACCGCTCCTGTCAGCGCCAGCGTGTGATCCACCGAGGCATCGGCGCAGGCCAAGATCCGCCCGCGCGCCTTCAGGCCCAGGTGTTGGGCCGCCTGCGGGCTGGCCAGCAGTACCGCGGCTGCGCCATCGGCCATGGCCGGCGAATTGCCGGCGTGCTGCACATGGTTCATGGCCGGCAGGCCGTAGCGCTGGCAAAGCAGGGCGTTGATGCCGTACTTCTCGCCCATGGCGGCAAAGGCCGGCGCCAGTTGGGCCAGGCTCTGTGCGTTGGTTTGGGGCCGTGGCGTTTCGTCGCGCTCGAGCAGCAGGGTCCCATCGGCAGCCAGGACCGGCACGACCGAGCGAAAGTGCCCACCGTCGCGCGCGGCCACGGCGCGCATCTGCGATGCCAGCGCGTAGTCGTCGCACTGTGCGCGCGAAAAACCCTCCAGGGTGGCCACCGCATCAGCGGCCAGACCGATGGGCACCAGGTCCGTGGCGCGCTGAAAGGCGAAGTCGTGGGTCAGCGGTCCTTGGTCGCTGGCCATGGGCACACGCGACATCATCTCCACGCCACCGCCCACGGCCAAACCATCGGCGGCCATGGCCTGCTGCGCCGCGAACTGCACCGCACTGAGGCCCGAAGCGCAGTAGCGGTTGATGCTCAGGGCTGGTGCCGCATCGCTCCAGCGCGCCTGTACCAGCGCCATCTTGCCAATGTTGGACCCCTGATCGGCGGTCTGGGTGACGCAGCCGATCACCACATCGGCCACCTCGGCCGTGTCGATGTCGGTACGCTGGGCCAGCGCCTGCAACTGAGCGCCGAGCAGTTCCACCGGCTTGAGGCTCTTGAGGCTGCCCTTGTCGCTGCCCCGCCCGCGTGGGCTGCGCAGGGCTTCAATGATGAGTGCGCCGCTCATGGTTGCTGCTCCGTGTGTGTAGGCGATGCCCGGCCGATCTTGGGAAAGAAGGCGGGCACGCGTTCGCAATACTGGGCATAGCCCGGTTTGGTCTTCATCATGTGGCGCTCCATCAGTGAGGTGGCTGAACCGCGGTGCATGAACCAGGTGACATAAGCGGCCGTTGGCAAGGCCAGCCAGCCCCAGGGGTGGGCCAGCGCGAGCAGGCCATAGCCCCACCACATGCAGGTCTGGCCGAAGTAGTTGGGATGGCGGCTCAGTGCCCACAGGCCGGTATCGAGCAGTTGCTGAGGATGCGCCCGTTGGCGTTTGAAGCGGGCCAGTTGCCAGTCGCCACCAGCTTCAAACACCAGGCCGACGGCCCAGACCAGCGCGCCAATCACATGCCACAGGCTCCAACTGGCCTCCGGTCGCATGGCCAGCACCAGCGGCAGTGACCAGATCCAGATCACCACCCCTTGCAGCAGGAACACCTGGAAATAGCTCCACCACCACCAACGCGGCCCGACCCGCTCGCGCCAGCGGCCGTAGCGTGGGTCCTCGCCGTGAGGCAAATTACGCCAACTCACATACAGCGCGTAGCGACCAAAACCAAGGCTCACCAGCGCCAACACAAGCGCCTGCGCACCGCCCAGCGGTACCGTGGCTTGGCTCCACAGCCACCAAGGCGCGCCCAGCAGCAAAAAGCCATAGGCCAGGTCCATGATGCTGCTGTCGCGCTTGAGCACACTGAGCAGCCAGACCAGGGTGAGCATGAGCCAGAACCACACGCCCAGCGCCAGCCACTGCACGAAGGCCTGGGCCAGAGCCGGCGGCCAGCGCCAGCCGGCCGACATGAACAAGATGGCAGCGGCCAGCGGCACCAAGGGATAAACCCGGTCGAGCCAGCGCACTTTCTGGCGCGGCAGATGCCACAGCCACAGGCCAGCCATCGGCAGCCACAGCACCAGCCACAGGGGCACCCAGGCCATGGCCGGGATGGTGTAGGTCGTCATGCGGGCGTCCCGCCGTTCAACCGCCTGTGCGCGGGGGGCACCGTTTTCGGCCGTCTTACTGCCACGGCGAGACCGCAAAGCTCACCACCGTGGCACAAGAGCCGCCGATGTTGAGGGTTTGCATGCGCTGAGCGCCTTCGATCTGACATTCGCCGGCCATGCCACTGACCTGGCGAGCGGCATCGAGCAACATGCGGGTGCCTGTGGCGCCGACCGGATGTCCACAGCCGATCAGCCCGCCGCTCATATTGACCGGGCAGCGGCCACCCGGCTCGATGCTGCCGTCTTCTACCGCTTGCCAGCTTTGCCCTGGCGCACTCAAGCCCAGGTGATCGATGGCCATGTATTCGGTGGTGGTGAAGCAGTCGTGGGTTTCGACGCCGCTCATCGCCTCGATGCCTGGCACGCCAGCGCGTCGCCAAGCATCTTCAATGGCCTGGCGCACATGCGGAAACACATAGCTCTGGCCGCGACTGCGTTCGAACTTGTCTTTCAGACGCAGGCCGGCATTGCGATGGCCCCAGCCCGCGATGACGGGCGTGCCAGCCAAGGCGTGGCCGCGCTGCTGCATGTGCGCCTGCGCAAAGCGGGCCGAAGCCAGCACCACCGCGCAGGCCCCGTCGGTGATCTGACCGCAGTCTTGGCGGCGGGTGCCCGGCTCGATGATCGGGTTGGCCTGGTCGTCGTCGGTAAAGCTCAGCGCCTCGAAACGCCATTGGCGGGTCTGGGCCAGCGGGTTGCGGCGGGCATTGGTGTAGTTGATTTCGGCAATGCGATTGAGGTGCTTGCGGTCCAGGCCGTAGCGCGCCTCATACTCTTGCGCCAGCAGACCAAAAGCGGCGGGCCACATGAAGGTGCAGTCAATGTCTTCGCGCCCCTGCCAGGCCGCCGCGTTCTGGTTGACCGAAGCCTGGTTGCCGGGCAGGTTCTTAAATTCTTCGACGCCCAGCACCAAGACGCAGTCGTATCGCCCGGCCTCGATTTCAGCCATCGCCGCCAACACCGCTAGCGAGGACGAGGCGCATGCCCCTTCGTGACGCATGGCGGGTACACCCCACAGATCAGGCACCACCTGGGCCACCATCGCCCCCAGGTGGGCCTGCTGGCGCTGTAACTCGCCAAAGGCGTTGCCCACATGAATGCTTTCAATGGCCGATGCGCTCAGGTCTGCGGCTTGCAGTGCCCCCAAGCTTGCCTCGCGGGTCATGTCTGACAGGTCTTGGCCCTGGCGAGCCCAGCTCTTGGCGAAGTCGGTCTGGTAGCCGCCCAAGATGAATACGGGTTCGCTCATGGCTTCTGACCTCCTGAGTTGGGATTGAGTTGCTGCCAGCGCGCACCGGCCTGGCGGTACTGCTGTTCCAGTTGTTTCACCACGCTGGCCATCGGCTCAATGGCGTGGATGGTGCCCAGGCCCTGGCCTGCAGCCCAGACGTCCATCCATTTCTTGCCAGCGAAAGCCTGTTTGCTGTCGTAGTGGCGGTCGGGTGCGGCCGGCATGTGGTCTGGATCGAAACCATTGGCCAGCAGCGAGGGCTTGAGCCAACTGGCCGCTGTGCCAGTGACGCCCGCGCTGACCACCAAGTCGTCGACCTGTGAGTCCACCACCATTTGCCGGTAAGCCTGGGGGGCCATGCTTTCAGCGACCGGGATGAAGCGGGTGCCCATGTAGACCAGGTCGGCGCCGCTGGCCACCGCGCCGGCCACGCCCCAGCCGTCGCTGATGCCACCGCCGACGGCGATCAGTCCGTCAAAAAACTCACGCACCGCGCTGACAAAGGCAAAGGGAGACAGGAATCCGGTGTGTCCACCCGCGCCAGCGCAGACGCAGGCCAGGCCATCGGCACCCGCCGCCACCGCTTTACGCGCCAGGCTCAGGTTGATGACATCGGCCAACACCAGCCCGCCGTAACCGTGGACCACCTCAATGGCCGGCTTGGGACTGCCCAGCGCGGTGACCACCAGCGGCGGCTTGTACTTGGCGATCAAGGCCAGGTCTTCGGCCAGTCGGGTGTTGGTCGAGTGGGTCACCAAATTGGCGCACCACGGCCCGATGGTGTGGGCCGGCTGGGTGTCGCGGGCAGCAGCCAGGCCCTCGGTGATCTGCTTCATCCAGACCTCGAGCTGCTCGATCGGACGTGCATTGGGCGTAGGAAACGCGCCGACGATGCCCGCCTTGCAGGCGGCCAATACCAACTCTGGCCCGGAGATGAGGAACATCGGCGCAGCCACCACTGGCAGCCGTAAAGCAAAGGGCAGGGTCTTCATTCGCTGGCCTTGAAGCCCGACAGGCGTACCGCGTCGCCCCAGCGTTTGAAGTCAGCGGCCACGAAGCGGGACAGTTCCTCGGGGGTGGAGGGCAGGGTTTCAAAGTCCATGGCGCGCCATTTGTCTTTGACCTCCTGCGTCCGCAGGGCCTTGACCAGTTCCCGGTTGACGCTGGCAATCACCGCATCGGGTGTACCTGCCGGCGCAGAAACCGCCGCCCAGATGTAGATCTCCAGGTCCGGGAAGCCCTGTTCGCGGAAGGTGGCCACCGTCGGCATCAACTGCGAGCGGGTGGGGCTGGTGACTGCCAGCACCTTGACCCGACCAGCCTCCAAATGCGGCTTGACCGCCAGCAGCGGCAAGAAAGCGGCATTGACCTGCCCACCCACCAGGTTCTGCACCGCTGGCGGTGTGCCATTGAAGGGCACATGGGTCATGTTCAGGCCGGCCTTCTGGTTCAGGATCACACCAGAAAAATGCGAGGAATTGCCGGCCGTAAAGGAGGCGTACGAGACCTTGTTGCCCTGGGGCTTGGCCCAGTCGATGAACTCACGCAGGTTGTTGGCCGGCACGCTGGCGTGGACCGCCATCACCATGGCCGAGCCCAGGAAGTTGGTGACTGGCTTGAAGCTTTTTTCAGCGTCGTAGGGCAGCTTGCTGAAGGTGTGCGGGTTGATGGTCAGCATGCTGGTGTTGGACAGCAGCAGGGTGTAGCCGTCGGGGGCGGCTTGCGCCACCGCTTGCGCGGCCACGATGCCCGAGCCACCGGGTTTGGCCTCGACCAGCAGCGGCTGGCCGGTGCTCTTGCGAAACTCTTCGGCCACGACCCGCACGGCGGTGTCCAGGGTGTTGCCGGGCGCAAAGGGCACGACGATGCGCACCGGTCGGTCCGGCCAGGGCGCTGTGTTGGTTTGAGCGGCGGCAGGCAGGGCCAGTGCTAAAGCCAGGCCGCTGAGCAGGAGCGAGGTTTTCATGGGAGGTTTCCTTAGTGAGGGTCGGTGGGGGCCAGACGAGCCAGCCATTGGGTCATCAGCACGGCGAGTTGGGCGGTTTGCTCTAAAGGGCTCATGTGTCCGGTCTCCTCGAGCCAGTGCAACTGAGCCTGAGGCATTTGATCGGCCGCCTCTTGCGACAACTCCGGTGGGGTGACCTTGTCCTGGCGACCGCAGACGATGAGCACAGGCAATTGGAGTTGGCGCATCAGCGCCCCATGGTCGCCTCGGGTGGCAATCGCTCGGGTTTGCGAGGCCGCGGTTTTCGAGCCAACCTCGGTCAACATGGTCTTGACAACGCCCATGAAGGCCTCATCGCCATGGCGACTCGGGTGGGTGCTCCACCGCGCCACCTGCTCCACCAAGGCCGCAAAGTTGCCCTCAATGGCCTGCAAGGTCTTGAGCCGGTTGGCCCGGCTGGCTTCGGTTTCAGGCCGTATGGACGAGTCGATCAGGGCCACAGCTTGCACGCCACGCTGCGGTTCGGCCAGCATCTGCTGCAAGACATAGCCGCCCATGGAAAAGCCAGCCATGGCCAGCGGCTGATCGGACGGCAGGTCGGCCACCAACTGCCAGGCGTCTTGGGCCATCTGGGTGATGGTCTCTTGCGTCGGAAAGTGAGCCATGCGAACGTCACACACAGCGCTCAGGCGCTGCGCCACGGGTTGCCAGACACGTTCGTCATTGAGCATGCCTGCGAGCAAGAGCAGGGTTGGTTTCATGGTTGGTATTCCTGGGGAGCCAGTTCGCGCGCACGCGCGCGCAACTCGCGTTTGAGCACCTTGCCCACCGCGTTGCGGGGCAGGCTTTCAACGGGCAACAGGTATTCGGGCAGCTTGTAGACGGCCACTCGCTTGTCGTCTTTGAGAAATCGCTGCAGATCGGTGAGGGCGGGGGTGTGGCCGGGCTTGGCGACGATGCAGGCGCACAGCTTCTCGCCCAGGGTGGGGTCGGGCACCGCCACCACGGCCACATCTTGCACCCCCGGGCAGGCCAGCAGCAGGCTTTCAATTTCTTCCGAAGAAATGTTCACGCCGCCTCGGATCACCAAGTCTTTGCTGCGTCCGACATAACGGTAATACTGCAAACGGTCACCGGCGATCTCGAACAGGTCGCCGGTGCGGTAGTAGCCTTGCTCGTCAAAGGCGCGTGCGCTCAGTTCGGGGGCGCGGAAGTAGCCGCTGAACACGGTCGGCCCTTTAAAACGCAACTCGCCCACCTGACCCGCCTGCACGATGTCTTGCCCGCTGTCCAAGTCGACCAAGCGGGTGCGGATCTTTCGGGTGGTTGAAATTTTCCATTGGTGGCCGTCCACCCCGGCGCGCGGGAAGTACTGGGCCCGCAGGGCCGGGTCGGGCACGTCGATGTCGCTGCTGGTCAGGGCGGCCCCTTCGTTGGAGCCGAAGTAGTTCACGATGCGCACATCATGGCGCTCCTCAAAGCCGCGAACCATCCAGTCCGACAGCGGTGCCGAGCCCGAGCCGATGCGCCGCAAGCGCTTGAAGTCGATGCCCTCGAGCAGTTCTTCGTGTTGGAGCAGCGTATTGAGGATGGCTGGGGGCGAGACGGTGTAGTCGATGCGCTCGGTTCGCAGTTGCTCTAAAAACACAGGCAGCAGGAAAGGCTGGTGCTGCACCACCGTGCCGCCCAGGACCAGCCAGGCGGCAAAGCAACTCGATAAGCCCGCCATATTGATCAGCGGAAAGGGATTGAGCAGGCGGGCTCCGGGCTGCAGTTGGGCCGCCTCGACGATCGACGGGGCTACCACCAGCCATTCGTTGTGGCTGCGCGGCACCCCTTTCGGGCTGGCCTCGGTGCCCGATGTCCAGCACACGGTAAACACATCATTGGCACAGACCGCAGCCTCTTGTTCAGCACGCGCCAGCCTTTGCATGAGCGACGCATCGGCCTGCGGCCAACTCGTTTCGATCGGGCAGGCACCCTGGGGTGCACCGGGTCCCCAGCAGAGCACCTGGCTTAAGTGGGGGTGGGCTTGTTGCAACTGCAGCCACATGGCCGCGCTCGCATGCGCCTTGGCGGGGCTGCCAATTTGCGTGAACGTGACCACCGCACGGGCCTGCGTCAGGCTCAGAATGTGCTCAAGCTCATGCTCGCGGTACTGAATCGGAACGGGCGAGAGCACCAGACCCAGGCGGGCGCAGCTGAGGTAGACCACAAACTGCTCGATGGTGTTGGGCATCTGGGTCAGCACGATGTCATCGCGCTGAAGGCCCCGATCGAGCAGCAGGCCGCTCATGCGGTCGACCTCGTCCGCCAGTTCCAGCCAGCTCAGGCGCCGGGCTTGACCGTGGGCAAAGTCCGGTCGGTTGCAGGCATCGACCACCGCTTCAGCTTGGGGCTGGCGCTTGAGATGCCTGACAAACAGATCCCACAGCGTGTCGCTGCCCCACCAGCGCGCACCGGTGTAACGCTCGATATGGACCGGATCGACCAGGATCATGCGTTCAGTCCGTGGTGCCGTGCCCGGTCTTCACCAGCCGCGCTTGAGGCGCTCGCCGCTGACCCAGGTGGCATGAAAGCCGTTGGGCACACGCTGAGGCAGCCGGATGCGGGCCACCGGGCCGCAGGTGATGTCGCGGGCATCGAACACCGTCACAAAGGAGGCCTGGGCTTTGTCGTCCCACATGAAGCCCACCAGGTAACCGTCGTCCTCGTTCTTCCAGTTGTCGGCTGGGGCAAATGGCGCTTCGCTGAACCATTTGTGCACCCCTTCGTGGTAGGTGGTGCAGCTGTCCTTTTCGAGGTCATAACGGGCAAAGCCACAAAAGCGCGGGTCTTCGGCCCGGTTGCTGCGCCCCATGAGCACATTCCAGGTGTAGCGGGTCTTGTAGCCCTGCATCCAGGAGTTGATGACGGGGAATTCCTGGTTGATGATGTCGTCGATCACGCGCTCGCGGGTCTGACCAGTGCGCAGATTCAAGCGCCACTCGTAGAACATGAAGTCGTGTTCGAGGTTGGCCAGCATCTTGGGGAAGCGGTCGACATCGAGATTGCCCCGCCAGTCGCGCGGCAGGCGGAAGGGGGTGCCAGTCATCACGATCTCGGTGCCGCCCTGGCCGTCGTCTTCCTCCCAGGCGTTGGAGACGTGGTACATGTAGGTCGGGCTGGCCTCGAACCAGCGGATCTGATCGGGCGTGCCGTGACGCGGGATGACGCCAAAGCGCGAGGGCGTCTCGTGGTAGAACTTGAGCTTGTGCCGCCCGGCGCTGAAGGCGTCCATGTCGTAGAACAGCGGGAAGTCGTGCACCACGCTGAAGTTGGGCGTGATCGCCATGTCGTGCGGCAGGCGGGGGCCGGGCAGTTGCACCGGCATGAAGGTCTTGAGTGCTCCGGCGCGGTCCATCACGCCGTAGTGCATGTAGGGCGATTCCTTGCCGTAGGCAAAGAACAAAAACTCTCCGGTGCGCTCATCGACCTTGGAGTGGGCCGAAATCGGCAGGCCTTTGAGCCGGGGGTCCAGGTCAAGCGTGCCAGCGGTCGACAGGTCCTCGGGCCGCACCTTGTAGACCGCGCCGCCGAGGTACCACATGGACAGCA
>JAXITB010000070.1:0-9617 GCA_034680305.1 Polaromonas sp.
CAGCATGCTCCAGCGCATGCGTGAGCTGGCGGTTCAAGCTGCCAACGGCACCAATACCGATGCAGACAGGACCGCCTTGCAGTCCGAGTTTGCTGAGTTGCAAGACGAAATCGTCCGCATATCCGACAACACCGAGTGGAACGGAACCAAGATTTTGGATGGCACCACCACGGCCGCTGCATTCCAGGTCGGTGCAAATTCGGGCCAGACGATCACCGTGAACTTCAAAGACATGGCTGGCATCACCGGCGTGTCGACTGCAGTCGGCTCGAGCATCACCGTGGCGGGCTCTTCAGCGATCTCCGCCATGGACACCGCCTTGGCCGCCATTGACTCCTTCCGCGGTGACTTGGGTGCCAAGATCAATCGCCTGACCTATGCCGCAGACAATCTGACCAACGTGGCGACCAACACCTCTGCGTCGCGCAGCCGTATTCTGGATACCGACTACGCCAAAGCCACGACTGACCTGGCCCGCACCCAGATCATTCAGCAGGCAGCCACCGCGATGCTGGCCCAGGCCAATCAGCAGCCGCAGTCGGTCCTGTCTCTGCTGCAGGGTTGAGCGCAGAGCGCTTCTGAAAAAGCCGCCCTTGGGCGGCTTTTTTCATGGTCTGCTTGGTCTTTGGCGTCTGTTGTTACCCTTAGTCTTCCTCGAACCCAATCCCATTTTGGGGCCTTCCAGAGTACGCATCCGAAAGCCCGACAATGCACTCAGTTACGGGAGATGCCATGGCCGCCCAGTCGTTGTTTCAGCAAGGCTGTGATTTTCATCAAAGGGGTTTGTACGAGCAGGCGCTGGCGTGTTTCGACCGCGTCTTGGCCAAAGACCCTGGCCATGCGCAGGCCCACCTCAACCGTGGGGTGGTGTTGCTTGGACTGTCCCGGTGGCCGGACTCGGTGATGAGCCTGACGCAGGCGCTGGCTCTGGACGCATCGAGCGCACTGGCCTGGAGCAACCTGGGCGTCGCGCTGAAAAATCTGCGGCAGTTTCAAGAAGCCTTGAACTGCTTTGACGAGGCGCTGGCCCGTGAGCCGAATCTGCCCATGGCCCTGAACAACCGCGGCGTGGTCTTGCGCGATCTCTTGCGATTCGACGATGCCATTGCAAGCCATCGCCAGGCCATCGCCGTACAGCCAGAACTGGTTTCGGCTTGGAACAATCTGGGCCTGGCATTGAAGGAAGCCGGCCGCGCTGAAGAGGCCTTGGCGGCCTTTGACCGAGCGCTTGAGCTGGAGCCGGGGCATGTGCTGGCCTGGGCCAATAAAGGCGTTGCCCTGCAAGCTCAGCAACAGTCTGAGCAGGCATTGGTTTGTTATGACCGTGCGCTTGCGCTGCGGCCCGACTGGCCCGACCTGCTGTGGAACAAATCGCACGCGCTCTTGGCCCTGGGGCAATTGGATTCAGGTTGGCGTTTGTTCGAATCGCGCTGGGCGGCGCAGGGCACGGGCATGCGTCTGCCTCACCCGATTTCGCGGCAATGGCAGGGCGAAGATCCGGCGGGCAAGACCATTTTGGTTTTTCACGAGCAGGGCTTGGGCGATACCCTGCAGTTTTGCCGCTACCTGCCGTGGCTCGCGCAGCGTGGGGCCAAGGTCTTGCTTCAAGTGCAGCCGACACTGAGTCGCCTCATGGCGGCTTTACCCGGGGTGGCGCAGGTCATCGAGCGTGGGCAGGACTTGCCCGCTTTCGACTGGCACTGCCCCATGATGAGCTTGCCACGGTGCCTGGGCGGCAGCTCATCCGATGCCGTTTGGCTGGGTCCCTATCTGCAGGCCGACTCCTTGGCCCTGGATGCATGGGCGCACAAGCTGGGCCCACGTCAGAGGCCGCGAGTCGGCTTGGTCTGGAGTGGTGGGTTTCGGCCCGATCAGCCCGAATTGCACGCCACCAATCAGCGCCGTAATTTGCCGCTTCACGTCATGGCCAGGCTTTTGCGGCCTGACTTTGACTTCTATAGCCTGCAAAAAGGTGAGGCGGCGCAGCGAGAGTTACAGGAGGCCGACGCCTCGGTCAAAGAGTCGATCATCGACCATACGGGCAGCCTGCATGACTTTGCCGACACCGCCGCTTTGGTCGCCCAACTCGATCTGGTGATCAGCGTCGATACTTCCACCGCCCACCTGGCCGCCGCGACGGGCAAGCCGGTGTGGCTGCTCAACCGGTTTGATTCGTGCTGGCGCTGGCGGCTGTCATCTGTGGATTCCCCTTGGTACCCAACGCTGCGACTGTTCAATCAGCCACGCGGGGGTGATTGGCTCTCAGTCATGGATGAGGTGAGGAGGGCGCTGACGACATCAGCGGGGTAAGACCTGAGTCATCCTTGACGTGTACCCAGCGCTCAGGGGGTTTCTCCCAGGGCTTCTTTCATGAACGCTGGGTCGAAAGATTGGTGTTGCTGGACTTGCGCATAGAGGCGCGAGATTTTTTGCAGCATGGCTAAAGCGCGATCGGCCGATTCGACCAAATGCTGATACACGGCGCGGTACTTGGCCACGGCATCCGTCAGGCCTTTCAAGTCTTTTTTGATCACGGTGCTGTATCGAACGGCTTCGAGCTCCAGCATGCCAAAAACATCGACCAGAAGCTTGGCGCTTGGGTCAAACTCCTTGATGGCCAGATTGATGTCGTCGATGGCGCTGAGCTGCTTTTGGGAGGCTCGACGTGGAGACTGTTCGGCACACTGCAGCCCATCCCGCCCAAGCTGCTGAAACGCTTGAACTTTTTCGATCATTTGTGCCAGGTTGGCGGACAGCCTGGCCATGTGTGCCATGTCGACGGCTGTGTGGCCACTGGGCATGGGAGGATTTTTCCGCATGCTGGTGCTGCGAATTTCAGCGCAGACCTGCGCAAATGGAATCTGCAGGGCCCCCGCAATTCTTGCGCCACCCTCTGTGGCATTGATCACCATTCGATCGGGCGACAGCGTCTTGATGCGATCTTCAAACCAGTTTTTGTAGAGCAGCAACTGTCGCTCCGTACGAACACGGTCGCCGTAGTAGCCTTCCACGTCGTAGCCCGCATTCGTTCTGGCTTTCAGGTGTGCCTCATCGTACTTGTAGAGATATCCGTCCGCATGGTCCCTGCCCCCTGTCAGTGCCAGATCCTGACCGATCAGGATGATGGGGTTGGCACCGGCCAGTTCAGCCAGGTTGAATGCGGTGGTGGCCACCGAGCCACCGGTCGACAAGTGATCAGCCAATCCGCCGAAATCGGCCAGGCAAGCGTTGACCTGCGAGTGGCAACTCGTGAAGACATGGTTGCGATTGTGTGACCAGACCATTTTGGGGGAGCAACCAACATCGACCATGAAGTGGGTCTGCTCGTCCAGTCCGTTGGCCGGCCACGAGGGCGATGTTTTCGGATCTAGCGCGACCAGGAAGTCCGGGCGAATGCCATGCTTATGAAGAATGGGCCAGACGGTGTCGACGGCCAGGATGGTGAACAGGTCCTGATTTTCTGCCAGCAGCGGCAATTGCTTGTTCAAAGAGGGTCCCGCTGAAACCACCAGAGCGGGACGTTGATGCAGGGCATTGCGGTAAACGTCAAGGGGGGTGGGGCGGTAGGCCAGTGGCGCATTGATCAGTGCATTGCGCAGAAATTTTCCGGACATCAGCAACCGGGTCGATTTGTGCATCGTCTTGGTGTTGATGCAAGAGGCCAGTACACGAAGGAATTCCCCGACATCCTGGCCATGGTCTTTGAGCGTCTGCTTGGACAAGATGGGCTTCCAGCCATCCATCGTGTCGATATCGATGAGCCCTGCGATTTTTCTGGCGCGCTGTTCCACCGATCCGCCAGCGATGATGAACAGACGTTCTTTGTTCAGCCAGCCGGTGATTCGCTTGCGCTGTTTGGCGGTCAGCTCGTAGTCATCCTGTCCACTGGCTTGAACAAGGGCCACCACCGAGCAGGCGCTGATTCGCTGAATGATCTCTTCAATAGCCTGTATTTCACCTGCGCCATAAACCACCCAGACGGTGCGTTGGCGACTCCAATTGACCTCGACGGCGAGGTCTTGGAGGTTGGTGGTGGAGGGCCGGGCGGCTGAGGCATTTTGAAGTATTTGATCGAGTTGCGCGATCGCGTCTTTGTTGATCAGTACGGCAGCCGCTTCTGGTGCTTCAATCATGTTGTTTCCCGTTGATGGGTCAAAGTGGGCGATGGCTCGGGGCAGGGCGTTGGCGCATGGTCGCCTCAAGCGCTCGATGAAAGGGGCCGTCGTACCGGACCCTTGAGCATTTGCTGGGGGGACTTGCGATGGGCAGCGCTTTCGGCGATCAATTGGAATGTCTCGTTCAGCGCCTGCAGGTAAGCCTGGCGCACCTCTGGGGTATGGGCGGTGCTGACGCTGAGGCAATTGCCAGCCAAGAATGAACGCGCCAGCATCTCCTGTGTCAAGAGGGTGGTGATGGCCAGGGCATCGTCAGTCTGAAACTCGAATCCCAGTTGACCGCCGTACGACCAAGTCGTGATCTGCAATTGATGCTGGCTGGCCAACCGCTCCCATTGCTGGCGAATTTCCGACTCGATGTCACCCAGCAATTCCCACGCGCGTAACTCGGCCATCACTTCAAGCGTCTTGAGCGCGGCCGCTGGGCCAATACGCTCACTGCACGATGGGTCGTCGTTGTCATCGACTGGCGCGTCTTGCATCAATGATTGCCGCCCGAGCAAGGCTGAAATTGCGTAGCCATTGCCCAGGGTCCTGCCAAAGATGGCCAAATCCGGCTCGATCCCAATGTGTTGGTGCAGCCCACCCTGCGATCGTTGGAATGCGGTTCGGCACTCGTCCAAAATCAGGACGGCCCGGTGTTCGGTGGCCAGCTGACGAAGCCGGTGCATGAAGGCCAAATGATCGGATTTGGCGTCAGAGGGCTCAAGCCAAATGGCTCCGATACCTCCGTTTTTGAGTTCACGGCTTAGCGCGTCAATCTGCTCTGGGCAAAATGCCAGTGGCGCGATCCGTCCTGTACCTAGACGTTTGGCCAGCGCCGTCGCATGCTGTTTGTCAGCCATGCACAGGGCCAGGCCCTCTTTACCGGTGACGGTTTGGCTGATCCGCAAGGCCAGATGCTGCATGTCCGATTCGCTGCGACCCAATCGCACTTGCTGTGACCAGGGGTGCAGCTCAAGAAGCTTTTCTGCAAGAAGAACCTCGTCAGGGCAGTTGAGGCTGGACATGACACCCGCCGCCATGGCCTGACGAACCGACTCGTCCACCTCTGGGTGGGCGTAGCCTAGAAGACTGGCGCCACCGCCCATCAGACCCATGTCGGTGTAACGTCGGTTTTCCAGGTCCCAGACCTCGCACCCCTTGGACCTGGAAAAGTAGGCGGGCCAATTCTTGGGAAGATGGCGGTCGACATGATTGCTGGCCAACATGCTGGCCCCGGCGATGGCTTTTTCTGCCCGGCGCCAGAGCTTCTGGCCCACACTCATGGTTGAGCCTTCATTGCGCATGAGGTGGCTGTTGGCGGCAAACAGTGCGGGCTGGCTTCGCTGTAACTCGACGATCTGCCGCCAGCCGACATGGACATTGGGCCAGAAGTGTTCAAAAACAGCCGTGACCACCTCAAAGTCGGCCGGCTCGTCCACCGTCCAGCGCAAGCGCCCGAGATCTTGTTCACAGGGCAGGCTGGACTGGGTGTATTTGTCGGGATGTCTCAGGTAGGGCGTGACATGCTCGCGGTCGTAGGGCTCCGAGGTCTCGCGACCGGCACGCTCCAATGCGGCTCGGCGAAAGACCTCGGTATCCAGACCATTGGGGTACGCCGGCGGGGCGCCGTTGCTGAGGTAGTCGACGCCAAGCTCAAGAAAACGGGCAATGCAGGCATCGACCACCGCCGGATCGATCAGCGGGCAATCGCCCGTGACCCGGACCAAGGTCTGTGCTTCGGTATGAGTGGCTGCCTGCAGATAGCGTGCGAGGACATCGTTTTCATCGCCCTGTACGCATAGGTAGCCCAGGCCACGGACATGGTCGACCAAGGGCTGATTGCGCGCATCGACCGAAGTGGCCACGATGATCTGGTCAACCCGCTTGGCCTGAGCCAGCCTGGCCAGTAGCAACTCGATCATGGGCCGCCCGCAGATGGGCTTCATGACTTTATTGGGCAGGCGCATGGAGCCCATGCGCGCTTGCACGATGACGGCGGTTTTCATGTGCGGCTCAGTGGCACCTTGGGCCGAAGGTGGTGCATGGGCCGGTGGAGCATGGGGTCTGCGTTGCCGATCATGCGACCATCGTCCTCGTCTCCAGGACTTTGCCCAGGCTGGCAATCACCCGGTCCTGATCGGCCAGCGAGAGGTCGGCGTAAAGAGGTAGGCTGATCGCCTCGGCGTAGTAGCGCTCAGCCTCCGGGAACTGGGGTGTCTGCTTTAATCTGGCCCGATGGTAGGGTTGGAGGTGAATCGGGATGTAGTGAAGATTGACGCCAATGCCCTGAGCCCGCAAGGCCTCGAAGACCTGCTTGTGCTCAGACCCCATGAACTGGGACTGCAGTCGAATCACATAAAGGTGTCGGCTCGATTGGGTTTCGGGGTGCTGCCACGGCAGATTCAGCGGCAAGCCGGCCAATTTTTGGTCGTAGCGGGCGGCAAGCATTTGCCGGCGGGCAACAAACGCCCCCAGGCGTTCAAGCTGGCTCAGGCCGAGCGCCGCTTGAAGTTCTGTCATCCGATAGTTGAATCCCAGATCCGTTTGCTGGTAGTACCAAGAGCCGTGACTGGGCTCGGTCATGAGTGCGCCATCGCGGGTAATGCCATGGCTGCGCAAGTGCGCCATGCGGCGGGCCAGGTGCTCACTGTTGGTCAGGGCCATGCCACCCTCGGCCGACGTGATGATCTTGACCGGGTGAAAGCTGAAAACGGTGATGTCGCTGTAGCGGCCATTGCCGACAGGCTCACCCTGGTAGTGCGCGCCAATCGCGTGCGAGGCATCTTCGATGATGCGAAAACCATATTCCTTGGCCAGTCGCGCGATCGCGGCCATGTCGCAGGGTTGGCCGCACAGATGAACCGGGATCACCACCTTGGGCAGTTTCCCAACCGCCTTGGCCTGCTTAAGTTTTTGGGCGAGTGCCTCGGCACTCATGTTGTAGGTGCGGGGGTCAATGTCAACATAATCCACTTCGGCCCCGCAGTACAAGGCGCAGTTCGCACTGGCCACAAATGAAATGGGCGTGGTCCAGACCACATCGCCCGGGCCGACGTCAAGCGCCAAGCAGGCGATGTGCAGCGCGCTCGTCGCATTGCTGACCGCAACCGCATGGACCGCATCACAAGTGCTTGCGATGGCCGATTCAAACGCAGGCACCACCGGACCCTGCGTCAGCCAGTCGCTGCGCAGGACCTGGACCACGGCCTCGATGTCTTCCTCGCTGATGCTCTGACGGCCGTAGGGAATGGTCGCAGGGGCAGTCATACCGGCTCGAATTCAGGGTTGACGTGGGCGCGAATCAGATTGCGGATTTCCTGCACCGTTAGGAAGTCGGGGTTGGAGCCGGAGTCGTAGGCAAAGCCCGGCTTGAGTTGGCTGGCTTGGCGCAGTTCGAGGTAGCGTGAGACGCTCATGGCGCTACCGCCGGCCGGCAAAATGGCGTAGTAAGGACCCAGGTCCACCGTGTTGATGCTGTCGCCCGAGGTGATCATTTCCTCGTGGATCTTTTCTCCAGGGCGGGTGCCTACGATCTCTTTGGTGCAATTGGGCCCAATGGCTTCGGCCACATCACTGATGCGGTACGAGGGAATCTTGGGGACAAAGATCTCGCTGCCCAGGGCATGCTGCAGGGCCCAGCAGACCATCTCGACACCCTCGTCAAGCGAGATGTTGAAGCGGGTCATCTGCGGGTCGGTGATGGGCAGACGACCGGTCTTGGCCAGGTTCATGAAAAAGGGAATGACCGAGCCGCGTGAGCCCATCACATTGCCGTAACGCACCACTGAAAACCTCAGGTCGCGCGCGCCGCGGAAGTTGTTGGCGGCGATGAACAGCTTGTCGCTGCACAGCTTGGTCGCGCCGTAGAGGTTGATAGGCGCTGCGGCCTTGTCGGTCGACAGGGCCACCACACGCTTGACCTGGGTGTCCAGGCAGGCCTCAATCAGGTTCTGCGCCCCCATGATGTTGGTCTGGATGAATTCAAAGGGGTTGTATTCAGCCGCCGGCACCTGCTTGAGCGCGGCCGCATGAACCACGGTGTCGATGCCCTCAAGGGCCCGGCGCAGGCGGTTCTGGTCGCGCACGTCGCCAATGAAAAACCGCAGCGCAGGGTATTCCGACTCCGGGAATTCCTGCGCCATCTCGTACTGCTTGAGTTCGTCCCGGCTGAAAACCACCAGCCGCTTGATCTTCGGACAGTTGTTGAGCACGTTGCGAACGAAGGATTTGCCAAAAGAGCCGGTTCCTCCGGTCACCAGGATGGCCTGGTCGCAGATATCCGATTGGGGTTTGACGCGCATGTCCATTTTTTGACACCTCGATGTGGTTTGCCGACGAGGTGGAAGCAGATTGCGTGCCAGGGCTATCGCGCCGATTCTCCGCATGCGTGCCGACTGCGATCGGTGCGATCTAGGCGTGTGCCTCGCGGTAAAAGAGTTTTGGCACAGGCCTTGCATAAAACATGGCATTCCTGTTGTTGACGAGCTTTCGACAGGCCAACTGCCCTAGGTGCTTTATGACTGCCATCACATTGAGCTGGAGCCAAAAGCTTCGCACGCGAATCCCGTCCTGGTCGCATTACTTGTCGGCCGTTGCCCAAGATCGGCGCCAGGCCGTTTATGGTCTGTTGCCTCTGTTGACCTCACATCGACAGCGTCAGCTTGCTTCGCGCCTCTGGTCATGGACCCAACCCAGCAGCGTTCCGACTGGGCCCCTTGCACCGGCAGTTGCCACGTGGCTAGAGGTGCTTGAGCGGCATGGCGTGGTGACCGATATGCCAGCCATTGCCCCTGAATCGTTGGCCGAGATCGTCGGGTACTTCAAGTCGATTCCTTGTCATGACCCCTATCGACCGCACCTGGGCCAATTTCGATGGGATGCAGTCCCAGCACAAGAGACAAACATGGGGATGTACACCGATGAGCAAATCGTCCGTGCTCCTCAGGTGTTGGAACTGTTTAATCACCCGCTGGTCTTGCAACTGGCCGAGGCGTATATTGGATGCAAGCCGACCTTGGACAACATTGGGTGCTGGTGGTCATACGGCGGTCGCTCGGTGGCCAAAGGCACCCAGAGGTTCCACCGGGACTTTGACAGTCTGGCGGGCTTCAAGATGTTCTTTTATCTCACGGATGTGGGTCCAGACCAGGGGCCACATGAATACATTCGCGAAAGTCACCGAAGCAAGGCATTGGGTACCGGCGCGGCCATCTCGGATGAAATCCTGTGGCAGCATTACGAGAAAGGGCAGGGCTTGTCGATTGAGGGACCTGCTGGCTCATCGTTCATTGCAGACACATTTGGCATCCACCGGGGTCGGCTACCGAAGTCTGGCGCACGCCTGATGCTCAGTGCTCAATACAACGTGAATGTTAGTCCACATGGACCGAAAGGGCCTGTGATGGCCCTAGGACATTTACATCTCGATCATTTTATTAATCGGCTATACGTCAAATG
>JAXITB010000071.1:0-9595 GCA_034680305.1 Polaromonas sp.
CCACTGGGACGATCAGCTTGATGGGCCGATCCGGGAAAGCCTCCTGAGCTTGCGCGCTGCACCCGAGTAGCGCCAGGAAGGGAAGAAGAAGGGTTTTGACAGATCTCATCCGCGTACTCCAGGTAACTTGTATACTAGAATACCTTGAGTTCTTCTGCAGTTCCAATCAGCTTGGGTGTGACAGTCATGCCCGAATGGTTTCAGTGCGAAGGCATTGATGCCGTGCTCGACAACCTGCAGGCCGCCGGCGCGAGTGCTTTGGTGACGAGTCCTTACCTGATGCGCATCGTCGCGGCGGGGGAGGGCGCCCGTGAGCCCCCTCTTGATGGCGAGGCGGGCGCTGTTCGGCCGCTGGACCGCGAGCTCTGGGGCAAGCGCGAGACGTGGGTCAGCACCGCGCCCGCCTTGGTGCATGAGTTGTCGCACTATGAGGGCTTGCGCTATCAGCCCAGCCCCGCTGGCGAACTGACGCTGGCCAACCCCGACTTCATGGACCGGGTGATCGACAAAGCCAGCGCGCGCGGGCTGCGGGTGTGCCTGCAAGTGATGGCCGCCAGCCCTCCAGGCTACAGGGTGCAGTTTTCAGGGGCTGTGCTGCAGGACCAGTGTCGCGGCCCCGATGGTCAACTGCATCCCGACCGTGTGGACCGCAATGCCAGTTTGGCCAGTGAGCAGGTCCATGCCTACGGTGCCGCCTTGTTGGCTGATTTGGCCGAGCGCTACCCTCGAGTGGCCGGCTTTCGAATCGACTGGCCCGAATACCCGCCTTACGACTTGCGCAGTGCCTTGTTTGATTTCAGCGAGCATGGGCAACAGGCCATTGCGGCTCAAGGCGTCGACCCGATGGAGTTGGCTCGTCAGTTGAGTTTGGCCCTGCAATCGTGGCGCCATATTGCGATGCAATCGAGCGCAGACGGCGCTGTCGCGCTGAGCCAGCGCCTGGCCGATGCAGGTTGGAACGATTGGCTCGGTCCCGATGGGCCGGCCCGCGCCTTGTGGGCCAGCAAGCGTGCCAGTGTCGTCCGCATGCTCGGCGCCTACCGACGCGCCCTCGATTCGGTGCCGGGTCCGCGCCGATTGCTCGAGCCCCAGGTGTTTCCTCAGCCCATGAGTACTTGGTCTGGATTTGCCTGGGAGTCGCTGTCAGCCCACTGCGATGCGGTTGGGGTCAAGCTATACACCATGCATTGGCCCATGATTGCGCGCTATTGGGCGCGAGACCTGCTTGGAGCCTCCGACGGACCTGCGGCCGACGTGGTGACCCAATTTCTTTTTAAGTGGATGGGCTTGGGGCCAGGCCCGGACGCCACCGCCCTGAGGTATCCGCCCCCTGACACCGATCACCCGGTGGGTGAGCAGGCGCAGATCGACAAATTGCGCACCGCTGTCTCGCAAGCCGGGGCAACGCCCGTCATTGCCTTTACCCACAGCTATGGGCCTGCGGGCGACTTTATGCGCCGTTTCAAGCTTGCCACCGAGACGGTCGGTGCGCCGGGTGGCTCGGGACGAGTGTGGGTTAACCGCTACGGCTATTTGAGCGCGGGCAAGCTCGCGGCCTTGGGGCAGTACATGCGCGATGCAGCGTCCCGGTGAGGCAGATGGTCGCGGCTGCGTCAGACTTTTCATTGGCCGAACAGGTGCACGTGCGCTTGCGTTCGGACATCGTGCATGCCCGTCTGCGTCCTGGCGTGCTGTTGTCAGAAAATCAGCAGGCATTGCGCTTGGGCGTCAGCCGAACGCCGGTGCGTGAGTCCATCCAGAGGCTCGTGCGAGAGGGTTGGGTCCATGTGCTGCCACAAAGAGGCACACGGGTGTCGCTGCTGAGCATGGACCGCATCCGGCAAGCGCTTTTTGTGCGCGAAGCGGTGGAGACGCACGTCATTCGACGTTTGCTGCAGGATGCGCCGGCTGAGGCGGCCTGGATGCGCCTGGAGCGCTGCATTGAGGTGCAGCAAAAGGCGCTGGATCAAGGCGATCTGGAGGCCATCATGCAAGCCGATGCCGACTTTCATCGCACCATGCTCGATCTGTGCGGCATGGGCGAGGTCTGGCCCATCGTCGCTCAGGCCCGGGACATGCATCAGCGTGTCAGAGCCATCGCGGTGCCCGAGCTACAAAGCGGCGAGCAGGCCCTGGCCGATCACCGCGACATCGTTGCATCCTTGCGACGACACGATATGGATGCGGCCGTGCTTGGCATGGCGCATCATTTGCACAACAACGAGCGGCTGGTGCAAAAAATTGCCGATCTTCATCCCGAATACTTTGAAAGACAGGCCGATGCTGACCGAATCGTTTGAAATCATCGATCCACGTTTTGCCCGGTACGCGCCGGGCAATGTCCATCTGGAGCAGCTTGCGACCGGGTGTCGATGGTCCGAAGGGCCGGTCTACCTGCCTGCCGGCCGCTATGTGCTGTGGTCCGACATTCCCAACAACCGCGTGATGCGTTGGGACGAGACCGACGGCTCGGTTTCGGTCTTCCAGAGCCCGTCGGGAAACGCCAACGGCCACACCCTGGATCGTCAGGGCCGGGTGATCAGCTGCGAGCACTCGGGTCGCTGCGTCTCGCGCATTGAGCATGACGGCAGCCGAACTGTCCTGGCCTCGCACTTCAATGGTCAGCGCTTGAATTCGCCCAACGATGTGGTGGTCAAGTCGGACGACAGCATCTGGTTTACCGACCCCACCTACGGCATCGACTCAGACTACGAAGGGGACGCCGCACCTTCGGAGATCGGTGCCAGCCATGTCTACCGCATCGACGGCCATACGGGTCAGGTTCAGGCGGTCATTCAGAACATGGAAAAGCCCAACGGGTTGGCTTTTTCTCCTGACGAGAAATACCTGTATGTGGTGGATACAGGCGTCTCTCACCGGGCAGACGGTCCGCGTGATGTGCGTCGTTACGCGCTGTCCAGCGATGCGCGCTCAGTACAGGGCGCTGGCCAGCTTTTGGCCAGCGCCAGTGTGGGCCTGTTTGACGGGCTGCGGGTGGACGTCGATGGCAACCTCTGGCTGGGCGCTGGCGATGGGGTGCATTGCCTGGACCCACAAGGCGCGTTGATCGGCAAGATTCGCGTTCCGCAGGTCGTGGCCAATGTTTGCTTTGGGGGCGCCAAACGCAATCGCCTGTTCATCTGCGGTACGCAGTCGCTCTACGCGATTTACGTGCGCACCTCGGGTGCGATTTGGCCGAGCCCCTGAACCGTCGGTCAAACCCGGCCGACTGGTGCGGCCGCAGGGGGGCAACCATCGTCGTTTTTATCTGGCTCAAGCCGCCTCGTCGACCACCGGGTTGCGCAGCACACCGAGGCCGCTGACCTCGACCTCCAGCACGTCGCCGGCTTTCATGAAGATTTGCGGATCGCGCCGGTGGCCGACGCCGCCGGGCGTGCCGGTGGAGATGACATCGCCGGGCTGCAGTGCGCAGATGCTGGAGATGTAATGGATCAGCTCGGCCAGGTCCCAGGCCATGAGGTCAAAGCCGCTGTGCTGCATGACCTCCCCGTTCAAGCGCGTGGTCAACACCATTTTCTTGGGGTCACCCACTTCGTCGGGCGTGACCAGCCAGGGGCCGAAGGAGCTGCTGGCGTCGAAGTTTTTGCCCGCTGTCACGCTGTGTTTTTGGTAGTCGCGCACCGAGCCATCCATGGCAATGCTGTAGCCCGCAATGTGCTGCATGGCTTGTGCCACCGGGATGTGCCGCCCGCCAGTGCCGATGATCACCGCCACCTCGCCTTCAAAGTCAAAGCGGTCTGACACCCGCGGACGCACGATGGGCTGATCATGGCCGACCAGTGACTGCGGGTGCTTGCTGAACATATTCGGATGCGTCAGCTCCTCCTTGCCCGCTTCAAGTTGGTGGGCCTTATAGGCCCAACCCAGGGCAAACATGCGCATGTCCATGCGGGGGTTGACTGGCAGGTAGCGCAGTTCATCAAGCTTGGCGTCGACGGGGCCTTGTGCGAGTGTGCGCGCCTGCTCGAGCAGGCCGCCTTCAAAAATCCCCATCAAGTCCCGGCAGGCGGGGCCCAGGCGTGCGCCGAGATCGACAAAGCCGTGATCGGTGACGGCTCCAAAAGTGGTTTTCCCCCGCAGTTGCACACTGGCCAGCTTCATGTTCAAGACCTCCTGATAAACGATATGTAAGCATAAGATTTTCGGACTGGGCGTGTCTCAGGTCAGACCCGCATGCCAGGCCCCCGGGTAAATGCCAGTTGCTCGCATCGAGGTGATTCTTAGACTGCGTCTATTCCACCATGCATTCCCAGGAGACAGCAATGAACAGCCACATCTCACGTCGGCATCTGGTTCTCGCAGCCGCAGGCGCTGCACTGACCGGCACCGCCGCAGCGCAAGACTTCCCCAGCAAGCCGATGCGCATCGTGGTGCCGCAGGCGCCTGGTGGCGGCACCGACATCCTGGCGCGCAACCTGGCCGCCCGCATGACCGAGTTACTCAAGCAGGGCGTGGTGGTTGAAAACCGCACCGGGGCCGGTTCGCTGGTGGGCACCGAATTCGTGGCGCGTTCGCCTGCCGATGGTTACACCTTGCTGATGGGTGGCATCTTCAACATGGTGATGAACAAGGCCCTGGTCAAGAACTTGTCGTATTCACCCGAGAACGATTTCGTCAGCCTGGGCTATGTGTCGGCTTATCCTTTCGTACTGCTCATGCGCTCTGACCTGCCGGTCAATTCGCTGGCCGAACTGGCGGCCTATGCCAAGGCCCGGCCTGGCAAGCTCACCTACGGCTCGGGCGGCATGGGCACGCTCCAGCATGTGTGGGGCGCCATCCTGACCAGCAGCCTCGGATTGGACATGGTGCATGTGCCCTTCAAGGGCGCCGCGCCTGCGCATCAGGAAATGATGGGGGGTCGCCTGGACATCATGTTCGACAACATCTCGGCGGCCAGGCCCCACATCCAGGCCGGCCGACTCAAAGGGCTGGTGGTCTCGTCGGCGCAGCGCAGTACGGCCTTGCCCAACATTCCAACGGTCAATGAAACCGGCTTGACCCGTTTTGAAGGGGAGAGCTGGTTTGGTGTGTTTGCGCCGGCGGCCACGCCAGCGCCGGTGGTGGCCCGCTTGCGCGAGACGCTCGCCTCGATCAATCGCGAGGCCGAATTTGTGGCGCGGGTCGACCGCGATGGCGGTCGCATGCTCAATGTGCCGCCGGCTCAGCAGCAGGCGTTTTTGCGTGACGAAATCGAGCGCTGGGTCGGTGCCGCGCAGCGCTATAAGGTCACGGCTGACTGAGGTTTGTGTCGGGGTTGGCGTTGATGCGCCGTATCGCCGCGAGGGCGCGGCTCCCACTCCTCTCATTCAGGCTTGCCAAGCGTTTGTAGAGGCGCCACTCCCGGCACGATGGCTTTGTGTGCTGTGGGAACGCCGCCCTCGGCGTGATGGGGCGACTGATCGAGCACCATGCTTCATCAAATGCCCCATCGCCGCGAGGGCGCGGCTCCCACTCCTCGCTTTCGATGGCCGCTTTGTATTCTGTGGGGGCCACTCCCGGCGCGATGGCTTTGTGTTCTGTGGGAGCGCCGCCCTCGGCGCGATCGCCTTCTGTTTGTGGGAGCGCCGCCCTCGGCGCGATGCGGCCGCTGATCGGGCGCTGCCTCAGCCGATCAGGCGGACCATTTCTTCTTGCCACTGGTTCATGGGCTTGAGTCCAGATTTGCCTTGCAGGTGGGCTGCGGTGGCGGCGTGAATTTGCGCATCGCTCTGTTCAAGGTCCAGGATTTGCAGATAGGGCTGGTCCACATGCCAGGGCGTATCGAGGTAGACCTCGATGCGGTTTTCTTCTGGGTCCCAGAAGTAAAGCGACCAGGAGTTGCCGTGGTCAACCGCTTGCATTCGCTCGACGTCGTTGCGGGCCTTGACCAAGGCGCGCATGGCCCGCAGGTCATCGAGGCTGTCCACCTGAAAAGAAATTTGCTGCAGCCCGAAGCCAGGGCCGCGACCAGGCGGCCGCCCCGACTCCATGACCAATTGATGGTGTGACTTCGGGTCGCGGCTGAGGAAGGTCACGTCGTGGCCGCGCACAAAGCCCTTGTCGGTGACCACAAAGCCCAGCACTTCTTGATAGAAGGCTGCCATGCGCTCGATGTCCCAGACATACATGCCCATGTGACGCAGGCGCAGTGCGGGGCGCATGGCGTGTTCCCTCAGGGTCTGGCGTGTCCCAGGGCCCGGTTGTAAAGGCTCAGGTCGAGGAACTTGGCGGGGTCGGGGGCCTTGCCGCCCCACTGGCCTTCGATCTCGGCGCGCAGGGCCAGCACATTGCGAAAGCCCTTCATGTCAAAAGCGCAGTCCTTGGCCAAGCCGCTGCCTGGCGTGGTCAACTCGGTGTAGGTCAGTTCGGCCACCTTGGGTGTGAGCTTGAGTTCCCGCGCGAGCACTTGCAGGGCCAGCGCACGCTGGCTGGGGTCTTGCGCCGCCCGGCAGCCTTCAATGTAGGCCGCCAGGTAGCGCTCCAGGGCAGGCGCGTTTTTGGCCGCCCAGGGCCGCATGACGAACACGCCTTGGGCCTGGTACGCCCCGAACAGATCGACGGTGCGCCCCAGGCTCTTGGCGCCGCGTTCTTTGGCCAGGAAGTTCCAGGGCGGGTTGAGCAAGGTGGCTGCGCCGGCCGGTGTGTCCAGGCCCTTGGTGCGTGCCTCTGAGCCGCCCAGTGGGTCGAGCTTGTAGTCGATGCCCTCCTTCAGGCCGGCGTCCTTGAGGATTTTGCGGCCGATCAGGGCGTAGGCGGTATTGGGCGCATCGACCACATAGGTGCGACCGCGCATGTCGCTGATCTTGTTGATCTCTTGGCGCACCAGAACCTCGTTCATGCCGCCATCGCCACCGGCCACGATGACCGCATCGGCCTTGGCCACTTCGATCATGGCCACCGTGTTGTCGACTGCCGCGTGGGCGATCTCGAAGCGGCCCGCAGCCAGGCCCGAGCGCTGCTCGGTGGAGTTGGGCGTGAACAGCATCTGCAGCGTGATGCCGCGGCGCGTGAAGTAGCCTTTTTCCTGCGCCATGTAGATCGGCAGATTGCTCGCGCCGCGGAACACATTGACGCGCAAGGTCACCGGGTCGTTGGGCGGTGGCGGGGTGTGTGGGGCGCTGGCACAGCCAGCGAGCACGAGGGCGACGCCAAGGGCGATGAGTTTTTTCATGGTGGCTCCAAACGTGGCGGTGGGGATCAGGCTTGCTTGAAATCGAGTTGTACGCTCTTGTGATGGATTTTCCAGAGCCCTTCGTGCAGCACGAGGTCGTCGATGTAGCGGCCCATCAGCGCCGGCCCGGCGGTCAGGGCCGGCCGTGGGTCGTCGGGCTGACCGTCATGGCGGTAGGCCATCACATAGGAGTGGACTCGCACCCGCCCATCGTCCAGCGGCTCAAAGCGCAGGTTGGTGATGATGTGACGAACGAAGATGCGGCCGGGCTGCCGCCGTGAGATCCAGGCCTGCAGCTCAGCCAGCCCGCGGATGGTTCCGTCGGCTCGAACCCAGGTGCCATCGGGCGCAAACAGTTCTTGCATGGCGTCGAATTCGTCGGCATCGAAATGCGCCATGAAGCGCATCAGGCTGTCTTGGCAGGCCAGTTGAACATCGATGGGAAGAGGGGAGCCAACGGGCATGGCGGTACTTTCGACAGGCACTGGGGTGATGGTGCGCAAGCATCCAACAAAAAGATGCTTAGTGTGCTTAGGGATTGCCCTGTGTCACCCTTGGCCGTTGGGCCGCATCATCGCCAAGGCGCTTCGCTTTTGAGCGATTGGCTTGCTGTCGTCCGTCCTTTCACGAATCATCTCACCCGTGCCCCATACCTCCACCATGAGCGCCCTGGGCGCCCACCACTTTCTGCAGGGTCTGACTGACCTGGGCATTTCTTATGTATTTGCCAATCTGGGCACTGACCATGTCAGCCTGATCGAGGAGCTGGCCCGTTGGGATGCGCAGGGCCGCGCTCATCCGCAGTTCATCTTGTGCCCCCATGAAAACGTGGCCATACACATGGCCGCCGGCTACGCTGCCGTAACCGGTCAGGGGCAGGCGGTCATGGTCCATGTCGATGCGGGCACGGCCAATGCCGTCATGGGCATGCACAACATGCTGCGCGGGCGTCTGCCGGTGATGTTGCTGGCCGGCAAGGCCCCTTATACGCTGCGCGGCGAGTTGCCCGGCTCACGTGACAACTATGTGCATTTTGTGCAGGACCCGTTTGACATCGCCAGCCTGGTGCGCCCGTATGTGAAGTGGGACTACAACTTGCCTACCGCGGTGGTGGCGCGCGAGGCGCTGCGCCGCGCCCACAGTGTGATGCACACTGATCCGCAGGGGCCGGTGTACATGACACTGCCGCGTGAGGTGCTGGCCGAGGAGGTCAGTGCCACCGACCAGGCCTTTGACGCGCAACGTTACGGCCCGGCCATGCTCGGCGGCATCGACGATGCCCGGGTGATGCAGCTTGCCGACCGCCTGCTTGCTGCTGAGAAACCAGTGGTCATTACGTCCTACCTTGGGCGCAAGGCGGAGGCGGTGGCAGCCCTGGAAGAGCTGGCGCAGTTGTGCGGCATGCCGGTGGTCGACTACATGGCCAGCACCATGAGCATTTCGCGCCAGTCGCCGTGCTTTGCCGGTTTTGATCCGGCCCAGGTGCTGCCTGGTGCCGACGTGGGCTTGCTGCTCGACATTGATGTCCCCTGGCTGCCCAAGTTCGTGCAGCCCGAGGCGCAGACCTGGTGGGCGCATGTGGATGTCGACCCGATCAAGCAGGACTACCCCATGTGGGGCTTTGCCACCGATCTGCGGGTGCAGGCTGATGCGGCCACGGTGCTCAGGCAGCTTGCCGCGATGGTGCGCGAGCGGGCCAATGCCGGCTTTCATGAGCGGGCCGCTCGCCGGATGCAGGCTTTGCGGGCGGCCAGCGCTCAGCGGCAGGCGGCCTGGGCACAGGTGGCCGCCCGGCCGGGGCAGGTCGATGCCATTGCACCGGCCTGGTTCTGCGCGGCCCTGGGCCGGGCCCTGGCTCCGCAGGACATCGTCATCAATGAGGCGGTGCGCAATTCGCCGGCGGTCATGCAACAGATCCCGCGCAGTGAGCCCATGAGTTTTTTCGGTGGTGCCGGTGGCGGTCTGGGTTACAGCGGCGGCATGGCGCTGGGGGCCAAGCTGGCACGTCCCGATGCCCGTGTGGTGCACATCGTGGGCGACGGCGGCTTTCACTTTTGTACGCCCAGCTCGGTCTATGCGACCGCGCAGCGCTGCGCCTTGCCCATCTTCACCGTGGTGCTCGACAACGGTGGCTGGCAGGCCGTCAAGGAGGCGGTCTTGCGGGTCTATCCCGAAGGCGCCGCTGCCCAGGCCGACGAATACCAGTCTCGGCTGCAGGGCCCGGCCCGTCAGTTCGAAATGGTCGGACAGGCTTTTGGCGCCTACGGCGAATGCCTGCGCGACCCGGCTCAGGCCGATGCGGCCATCGCCCGCTGCTTGCAGGCTTTGCAGGAGGGCCGCTCGGCGGTCCTCAATGTGCAGGTGGGCCTTCAGTAATTGACCCAAGACTTTCTCAGGAGAACTCCCATGAAACTCAAGAACATC
>JAXITB010000072.1:0-9541 GCA_034680305.1 Polaromonas sp.
CTGCGCCGACCCGCCCGGCGGCGTGAGGAAATTTAAAGGCCGGCGTGAAGTCGGGGCGGCCATGCTGGTACCAGTCAAACGCAGCTGATCTGGACTGCGCTCGGGTCTCCAAAGCCAACACCCCACCCGCCCAGACTCTCAGAGGCGATCCTGGCTGTCTGGCTCTGCGGTCGGCACGGCCGCCAAAGCCGCCTCGAATTTGTCTTGGCTCGCGCGCCTGGCTCGCTCGTTCAAGTAGGTCTCGGTAGCCAGAGCCGAGACCTTTTCAGCAACCGCGCTGGCAATGAACTGGTTCATGGAGATCCGATCTTGACTGGCCATGGTTTTGGCCATGGTGTGCAGGGAGTCGGGGAGGCGGACGCTGATGGTGCTCATGGTGCTCGCTCCAATTCATGAAGTAGCTGTTTGGGGGAGATGACGTCGATGCCAAAGGCGCTTGCTTTTTTGAAATCGCCCAGGTTCCAGGTCACGATTCGGGCCCGTGCCTTGACCGCTAACTCCAGCAGAAAGTCGTCGTCGGGGTCCTTCAAGACGGGTCTCCAGAGATAGAAGATCTGGTGGTGCTCGCTGTGGGCGCAAATGAAATCGATCACATCGTCAATCTGTGATTCACTCAAGCTCAGTTGCCCCCTCTTGAGAACGGCTTCATATTCGGCCACCAGGGGTGCGGAGATTTGCAGTGTGAACCTCGCTCGGCCCACCATGTTGAGCAGTCGAAAGGAGGCGCCAAGGCTAGACCGCAAGGCGCTTAGCAACACATTGGTGTCGAGTACGATTCGCAGGCTTGCGGACATATTGGTATCATAGGCGATACCATTTAATGGGTCAATCGCCCTGAATCGGTTCTGCTGAGGCGAGCCTGGAGCCGATTTTGGTCGTTTCCTGATGCCTCAGCTCGCCTGCTTGAGCCACTGCGCAAAGGCGTTGCATTCCCAGCGGTCCATCGCTCCGGTGCGCCAGCACAGGTAGTGGGCATGGGGGCTGGGCACGGTTTGGGGCAGCAGGCGGATCAGCGAGCCGTTGTCGAGCCAGGGCGCGCCGAGTTTGAGGCGCACCAGGGCGATGCCCATGCCGGCGGCGGCGGCGTCGCACATCAGGCCGATGTCGTTGAACTGCGAGCCCTCGGCCGGCTCGGGCCAGTCCAGGTGCTGGGCCGCAAACCAGGTGCGCCAGGGCTCCAGGGGCGAGCGCAGCAGGGCCTGGCCTTCGAGGTCTTGCGGACTGTCAAAGGGGCCGTGTTCGCGCACGAAGGCCGGTGAGGCCAGGGGCGTGACCTCGTCCTTGACCAGGCACACATGCTCGACGTCGGCATAGCGGCCGCTGCCAAAACGGATCATCAGGTCGGCGTCTTCGGCCACCACGTCGAGCAGGGGGATAGATACCTGGAGCGTCAGGTCGATTTCTGGGTAGGCCTCGGTGAAGCCAGGGAGCCTCGGGATCAAGATGGCGCGGGCAAAAGTAGGCGTGACCGCCACGCGCAGCTTGCGCTTGCCCGGTGCCGCACTTTGGCCGGCAACCCCGGGGAATTTTTGCAGCGTGGCCAGCCCCTCGCGCACATGGGCCAGGTATTCAATGCCTTCGGTGGTCAGGGAAAAGTCGGCCCGGCCAAACAGCTTGGTGCCCAGGATCTGCTCGAGCTGCTTGACCCGGTGGCTGACCGCACTGGGCGTGACGAACAGCTCCTCGGCCGCCTGGGTGACGCTTCGCAGGCGCGCCAGGGCCTCGAAGGTCAGCAGGCACTGAATGGGCGGAATGCGCTTGGCGCTGCCGGGCGTCGGGCTCATGGCCTGCGCTTATTTGAAGATCACGGTTTTGTGCCCGTTGAGCAGCACCCGGTGCTCGCTGTGCCATTTGACGGCGCGGGCCAGCACCAGGCTTTCGGTGTCGCGGCCCAGGGCGGTGAGGTCTTCCACGGTTTTGCTGTGCTCGACCCGCGCCACGTCCTGCTCGATGATGGGGCCTTCGTCGAGGTCGGAGGTCACATAGTGAGCGGTCGCGCCAATGAGCTTGACGCCCCGCGCATGGGCCTGGTGGTAGGGCCGCGCGCCCTTGAAGCTGGGCAGAAAGCTGTGGTGGATGTTGATGGCCCGGCCCGAGAGCTTGCGGCACAGGTCGTCGCTGAGGATTTGCATGTAGCGCGCCAGCACCACCAGTTCAGCGCCTTCGCTCTGGATGATGTCGTACTGCCGGGCCTCGGCGTCGGCCTTGGTGGCCGCCGTCACCGGGATGTGGTGAAACGGCACGTTGTAGCTGGCCGCCAGTTGATAGAAGTCGCGGTGGTTGGAAATGATGGCCCGCACATCGAGCGGCAGCAGTCCGGATTTCCAGCGAAACAGCAGATCGTTGAGGCAGTGGCCTTCCTTGCTGACCATGATCACCGTTTTCATGGGGTCGCGCGCCGGCCGCAGGCTCCAGTTCATGCCAAAGCCTTCGGCCAGTTCGGCCAACTCCTGCCGCAACTGGGGGGCCGGCATGTCGCAGCCAAAGCCCACGCGCATGAAAAACAGGCCCGTGGCGTCTTCGTCCTTGTCGTCGGCGTACTGGGCAGCGTCGAGGATGTTGCCGCCGCGCTGAAACAGAAAACCGGAGACGGCATGGACGATGCCGGGTCGATCAACGCAGGACAGGGTCAGGGTGTAGGTAGAACTCATGATGGCTCGATTGTCGCAAATGGTTGCAGGCAGCGACCCGGGTCTCACAAAGGGTGGCGCCGGTGCGAGAATCTTTTTTCTTGGGCGATCGGCCCGCAGTGCAGGAAGCAAACATGGCCTTCAAAGACTTCAGCATGGAGCACCAGTGGCTCCCTTTCACCCCCAACCGCAGCTTTGCCAAGGACCCGCGTGTCTTCGTGGCGGCCGACGGCATGCATTTCACCACCCACGATGGCCGTCAGGTGCTGGACGGCATTTCCAGCCTGTGGTGTGTGAGTGCGGGCCATAACCGGCGACCGATCAATGAGGCGATCAAGCGCCAGCTCGACACCCTGGACTACGCCACCGCCTTTCAGGCCAGCAATGATCAGGCCTTCAAGGCCGCCGACAAGATCGCCGCCATGGCCCCGGGCGATCTGAACAAGGTGCTGTTTTGCAATTCGGGCTCAGAAGCGGCCGACACCTCGCTCAAGGTGGCGCTGGCTTATCACCGGGCCCGCGGCGAGGGCCACCGGCATGTGTTCATCGGCCGGGAAAAGGGCTATCACGGCGTCAACTTCGGGGGCATGAGCGTGGGCGGTCTGCCGGCCAACCGCAAGGCCTATGGCGCGCAGATGCTGCCTCGGGTGGACCACCTGCGCTTCATGCATGACCCGGTCAACCATGCTTTTGTGCATGGCCAGGAGCCGGTTTGGAGCGAAGACCCACTGCTTGAATTGGAGCAGCGCATCTTGCCGCTGCACGATGCCAGCAATGTGGCGGCCATCATTGTTGAGCCGGTGGCCGGCAGCGCGGGCTGGTACATCCCGCCCAAGGGTTATCTGCAGCGCTTGCGCCAGATCTGTGACAAGCACGGCATCTTGCTGATCTTCGACGAGGTCATCACCGGCTTTGGCCGCCTGGGCGTGAACTTTGCCGCCGACTTTTTTGGTGTGGTGCCCGACATGATCAACTTCGCCAAGGGCGTGACCAATGGCGTCATGCCCATGGGCGGCGTGATCTGCTCAGACCGCATCTACGAGGCCATGATGCAGGCCCATGAGCGCAGCCCCGAGCACGCCATCGAGCTGTTTCACGGGTACACCTATTCGGGCCACCCGGTGGCTTGTGCGGCGGCGCTGGCCACCTTGCAGCTTTATCAGGATGAGGGTCTGTTTGCCCGCGCCGCCGAGATGGGCACCGTGCTCGGTGATGCGGTGCACGGGCGCATTCGGGGCTTGCCCCATGTGGTGGGCATTCGCACACTGGGCCTGGCCGCTGCGGTGGAGTTGGCCCCCGGCGCGCTGCCGGGCAAGCGTGCCTACGACGTCTTCATGAATTGCTTTCACCAGGGGGTCCTGGTGCGACCGGCCGGCGACAACCTGGTGCTGTGCCCACCCTTCATCGTGCAAGCGGCCGAGATCGAGCGCATGGTTGAGGTGCTGGCCTCGGCCATCACCCAACAGGCCTGAGCGCATTTAAGGCCGGGCGGGCGCCGGCGCTGTCGGGGTGCTGCTGCGTGATTTGAATTGCTCACGCAGCCCGGCGCAGTAGTCGGTGGCTGGGGCTGGTGCGGTCGGCCAGTGGGCGTCAAAGCTGCCGCCGCTCGGATCGGCCCCCTGGGCGAGCAGTCGCACGCTCAAGGCCTTGAGCTGGCTGGGCAGGTGTTGCGGCACCCCCAAGGCCTTGTCGGCATGAACACTGCCGCTGATCAGCAGCACTTTTTGGGCGGGCCGGGCGCTGCGGGCGGCTTCTTGAACGGTGGCCGCCAGGCTCAGGTCGCGGGCGATCTGCATGCGGGTCATGGGCGCAATCTGGCTTTCGGGCAGCAGGCCGCAATGGCCCTCGCGCATGAGCGTTTGTTGCTGGGCCAGCGCCGGTGCGGGCAGGCGCTGGTCGAGTTCACGGCGCGCCATGCTGGCGCGCAGGGCGTCCATGGCCAGGTTGCCGCCAAGCACCGGCACACCGGCCTGGACGGCTGCCATCACGATGGGGCCATAGGCCTGCCAGGGCCAGGCTCGGTCGTCCCAGGCCAAGGTCTGGCGCGCTTGGTCGGTCGAGGTGTCTGGCTTCAATCCGGCGCTGCTGCGGCCGGCCGGGAGCATTTCGAGCACCAGCGCCGCCAGTTGCTCCCGCGCGGCCAGCCATTGCACCACTTCACGGGCGATTTGCTGGTGGGAGGGCGCATCGTGCTGCTCGCCCAGCAGCAGCACATCGGCCGCGGCCAGCGTGGCCATCCGCGCTGCGATGTCGCCCGGTTCGGTTTGGGCGTGGCCGCTGGTCAGCGGCGCGAACCAGGCCACCAGCATCAGCACGGTGGCGGCCAGGGTCTTGCGCAAGCTTCGGCTCTGGCGGGTCCAGCCCGCCCGGCAAGGCGGGGCAATCGGGTTGGGGGTGCAGTGGGCGTTCAAAGGCCGTTCCTGGCGGTCAAGGGCTGCGACCCGGCTCAATGCAGGGCGATCGGGGTTTGTGCCAACTGGGCATAGCCATCGAGCGTGGCCTCGATCTCCTCCTGGGTCGGCGCTTTTTCGCGCCAGAGCTTCAGGCGCTCTTCGAACAGCTCGGCCCAGGAGCCTTCGAGGAACACCTCGCGGCCGTGGCGCTTGTCCACAATTTCGAAACCATGCCTGACCATGGCCGGCACGGGCTGGGCGTCTGTGGCGGGTGCGGCGTCGGCCACCATGTGCAGCACCACAAAGGCATCGGAGTCGTAGAGCGTTTGCAAAGTCATGGGTTTGGGCGGTGGGTTGGAGGCAGTTTGGGGAACTTGCGGGCAAGACGGCAGGGTTTCAAGTCCGGCGGGCCTGTTTCAGGGGCGCTCAATACTCGCCAGACGCTGATCGACGAGATCGCCATTGCCCTGACTGAGCAGGATACGCGCCGGCAGGTGACCCAGGGCCGGGGCAAACCAGATCTCCACCGTCTGATCGTACTGGTGGCGTGGCTCGCGCCTGAGCCGCAAGGCATTTTGCGTACCGATGGGCAGGCTCAAGCTTTCTGTGCCCATGACGGTGAATTCCCAGGGTTCGGCACTGCGGGTGCCGGCCGTCAGCACGGTGACCTTGGTGCCGGGCGTGAAGTGGGCGGCATCGCCTGCGATCATGGCGGCCAGTTGCAGGCTCAGGCTCAGCCGATCCTGGGCCCCGGGCTGCCAGATGGCTGGCGTGCCATTGGCGCTGAAAGTGATGCGGCTGAGTTCGGGCTGGAAGTGCACCGCCACTTCGCCGCGCGAGCGGTCTGAAAAACGTCGGGGCGACAGGCCGTCGGGGCCGATTTCGCCCACGCTGCTCTGGCTGCGGCTGGGCAGCGGAAAGCTGCTGATCACCAGCCGGGCCTGGTAGCGCTGGCCGTCGTGTTGCCAGTCGAGTTGGGCGCTGGCCGAGTAGTCGAAGCTGCGAGCGCGACCCGTGACCTGGTAGTTCAGGCGGGCCGATCCCGGTATGGCCAGGGCCAGCCGTCGATCACTGGCAGGCGGTGCAGGTGCAGCGGTGGGGGCCGCCGCAGGCGCAGCGGCAGGTGGGCTGGCGCTGCCTGCGCCCTCCGATCGCGGGGGGGACTCGGCCGCCACCGCCGGCATGGGCGTCGGCGCTGAAGCGGCCGCTGACGCAGTGGGTGCTGGCTCGTTGGCCGCGTCTGGGCTGGGCGTGGGCTCAGCCGGGCGCGCGACCGGCGGCTCGGCTTGCGCCATTTCGGTCTTTGCCTCGCCCGCAGGGGTGATCGACAGTCCCGGGGAACTGGGTGGGACTGGCTGGGGTGCGGCCGCTGCCGGCGCGCGGGGCGTGGCGGCAGGGCTGGGCGGCTGCGGCGTGATCGTGCGGGTGTTCAGTGGCGCGGTGGCGTTGAGGGGGCGGCTGGCGTCGAGCCCCAGCGACAGGGGGGCAGCAGCCATCAGCCACAGGTGGGCGGCACTGACAGCCACGGTCAGGGCCAGCAGGCTGGGCCAGCCCGGCCGGTCGCTGCGGGTGCGCGAGGGGTTAAGCTTGAGGTTTGTGACCACGATCGAAGAAACAGATCGTCATGACCTGCCGGGCGAGCCGGCCCATTCCACCATGAAACTAGCAAGCTACAAAGACGGATCTCGCGACGGCCAGTTGGTGGTCGTCTCGCGCGACCTGACGACGGCCCATTATGCGACCGACATCGCACAGACCTTGCAACAGGTTCTGGACGATTGGAACTTTCTGTCACCCCAACTGCAGGACCTCTACCAGACCCTCAATCTGGGCAAGGCCCGGCATGCTTTTCCTTTTGAGCCCGAGCGCTGCATGGCGCCGCTGCCGCGCGCCTACCAGTGGGCCGACGGCTCGGCCTACCTCAATCACGTCGAGCTGGTGCGGGCCGCGCGGGGCAGTCAGGTGCCCGAGAGCTTTTACAGCGACCCGCTGATGTACCAGGGCGGCAGCGACGACTTCATCGGCCCCTGCGATCCGGTGATTTGCGCCGACGAGGCCTTTGGCATCGACTTCGAGGCCGAGGTCGCGGTGGTCACCGGCGATGTGCCCATGGGCAGTACGTCCGAGCAGGCCCTCGATGGCGTGCGCTTGCTGATGCTGGTCAATGACGTGTCGCTGCGCAACCTGATCCCGAACGAGTTGGCCAAGGGCTTTGGCTTTTTGCAGAGCAAGCCAGCGACTGCCTTCAGCCCGGTGGCCGTCACCCCCGACGAGCTGGGCGAGGCCTGGCAGGGCGGGCGGGTTCACCTGACGCTGCAGTCGAGCTGGAACGGCCGCAAGGTCGGCCTGTGCGAGGCCGGCCCGGAGATGACTTTTGACTTCGGCCAGCTCATCGCCCACTTGTGCAAGACACGCAATGTGCGCGCCGGCTCCGTCGTGGGCAGCGGCACCGTCAGCAACCGCGCGGTTGAAGAAGGCGGGCGCAAGAGCTGGCCCCGGGGCTACAGCTGCATTGCTGAAAAACGGGCCATGGAAACCATCCTCGACGGTCAGCCCAGCACCGGCTTCATGAAGTTCGGTGACACCATCCGCATCGAGATGAAGGGCAAGGACGGACAAAGTGTTTTTGGTGCCATCGACCAGCGCGTGGCGCCCTTGGCCCAGCCCTGAGCCTGGTTCAGGCCGGCCAGGTTCTGGCCAGCGACTTCATCCCGCGGATCAGCATCTCCACCGAGATGCTGACCAGGATCAGGCCCATCAGCCGTTCGAAGGCCCCGATCACCCGGGGGCCCACGGCCCTTTGCAGGCGCTCGGCCATCAGCAGCACGACCGCGCAGACCGCCATGGTCACGCTCAGCGCGGCCACCCATTCCAGCCGACGCTCGGGCGCCTGACTGACCAGCAGCAGCACGGTGGCCAGCGCCGAGGGGCCGGCCAGGGCCGGGATGGCCAGCGGGACGATCAGCGGTTCGGTCTCGGGCACCGGGGTGTCTTGTGGCGTTGGCGGAAAGACCATGCGCACCGCAATGAGAAACAGCACCAGGGCGCCACCGATTTGCAGCGACTCCTGCGACAGGCTCATGGCCCGCAGGAAGGCCTGGCCGGCGAACATGAAGGCCAGCAGCACCGAAAAAGCGATCAGTACCTCGCGCAGGATCACACGACTGCGTCGGGCCTGCGGCACCGCTTTGAGGCTGTTGACGAAGATCGGAATATTGCCCAGCGGATCGGTGATCAGCAGGAGCAAGATGGTGGCCGAGGCAAAGCTGTGCTCCATCGGGGGTCAACGGGCGTAGACCGTCTCCAGCGAGGCAAAGCCCTTGACCTCGATCGGGTTGCCGAAGGGGTCAAGAAAGAACATGGTCCATTGCTCGCCGCTCTGGCCGGCAAAACGCAGTTGCGGCTCGAAGACGAACTCGGTACCCGCCTGGCGCAGCCGCTCGGCCATGGCTTGCCAGTCGGGCAAGGCCAACACCAGACCGAAGTGCGGCATGGGCACTTTTTTGTCGCCCACCATCCCGGTCAGGCTGGTGGCGAAGGGCTGGCCCAGATGCAGGGACAACTGGTGTCCGAAGAAATCGAAGTCGACCCAGGTGTCGGTCGAGCGCCCTTCGGTGCAGCCCAGCACCCCGGCATAGAACTGCCTGGCTTGCTGGAGGTCGGTCACGTGAAAGGCCAGATGAAAGAGACTGTTCATGGAAGGCGAGCTTAGCAAAAGGGCGCAGGGCCGATGACAAAAAACCGCATGAACCGCTGATTGACCATTGCACAATGGGTGGGTCGCCGACGGCTCAAGCGCCGCGGGCGTGTGCAGTGTCCACCAAGGGAGGTTCGATCATGAGCGATGCCAGTGCAGCGGGGTTCGGTGATTTTGGCAAGTGGGTGCCGGGCTTTGAGTTTCTGCAGAGTCTGACCCGACCCGCTGGCGCTGCGGCCGCAGGCCCGGCCAACTGGGTCGCGCCCACGCTGAGCGTGGAAGACCTGGACAAGCGCATCCAGGAGCTCAAGGCGGTGCTGTTCTGGTTGGAGCAAAACGGCACGGCCCTCAAGGCGACCATCCAGGCGCTGGAGGTGCAGAAGATGACCCTGAGCGCGCTCAAGGGCATGAACGTGAGTCTGCAGGACATGGCCCAGGCCTTTGGTGCCAAGGCGCCTGTGGCCTCGGCACCTTCAAGCGCCGGGCCAGCGGCCGCCCCGATTTGGCCGCCGACCGATGCTGCGGCCCCTGCGGCTCAGGCCGAGCCGTCTGCCGCAACGGCCCGCCAGAACACCCCCCCCGCCCAAGTCGGCGGCGCGTTCGCAGGCGGGCAAGTCCCGCGCTAAGTCAGCTGCCCAAAGTCAGAAAACGCCTGGCGGCGAGGCTGCCGCCGGCATGGTCGACCCCATGCAGTGGTGGGGCGCCTTGACGCAGCAGTTTCAGCAGATTGCCAGCGCGGCCATGGCCGACGCCCAGGCCCAGGCCCAGGCCCCGTCCCGCGCGGCCGATGCCCCGACGGCCGAAAAGGCGGCGACCAGCCA
>JAXITB010000073.1:0-9446 GCA_034680305.1 Polaromonas sp.
CCACAAGGGCTGCCTGACCACCAAGGCGCTGCTCTGACTCAAGTAGTTCGAGCTGCTGGCCACCCCGCCATCGTCTCGGTCCAGCCAGACCCGGTTGCGGCTGGCACTGAGCGAGGCATTGGGCAGCAGCGCCGCCTGAGCCTGGGGCACCACTTCGGCCAGACCTGCCAGCTCCTGCCGCGCCGCCTGAAAGGCCGGGTCGCTCTGCCGGGCACGCTCCAGGGCCTGCTTGAGGTCCATGGCATTGGCCCAGGCCGAGGCCCAACACAGAGCCGCCAGCAGACACAGGCGCATCACGGCATCACTCCTCATTCATCGACTGAGCGACCCGCCGCACCAGCGGATAGGTCAGGTAATGCAGAAAAGAGCGCTCGCCGGTCTTGATCAAGACATCGGCCATCATGCCCGGCTGCATCTGACGCGCACCCAAGGTTTTGAGCCCTTCGGGCGTGACCTCCACCCGAGCCAGAAAATACGACTGCCGCGTCTCGGCATCGGTGAGCATGTCGCGCGAGACCGACACCACCCGCCCGCCCACATTGAGCTGCGGCGAATGCGCAAAGGCCGAGAAGCGGATCTCGGTGGCCAGACCCTCGCGCAGCCGATCAATCACATGGGGCGGCACCCGGGCCTCAATGAGCAAGGGGGCTTGCTCGGGCACGATGTCCATCAGCTTTTGTCCGGGAGAAATCACCGCGCCCACACTCTGGACCATGAGCCCGACCACCTGCCCGGAGGCCGGTGCACGCAACTCGGTGCGGGCCAAGTCCTGCGTCACCGCCTTGAGCTTTTCCGCATCGGCCTGGACCTCCCGCCTGACGTCGGCCAGCTGGGTGTCGACCTCCTTGCGGTACTCCTGACGCACCGCCTGCATGCGCTGCCCGACCTCCTCCATCTGACGATCGATGCGCTGCAGCGAGGCGCTGGCCTCGGCCAAGGCACTGCGAATGTCGGAGCGATTGCGCTCGAGCTCCAGCTGGCGATTGCGGGGGGCATAACCGTCCCGAACCAGCTCACGCAGCCCTTCGAGCTCCTCTTCGACCAGACTGATCTGCCTTTGCCGCTCGGCAATGACCTGTACCACCCCCTTGCGCTGCTCCTGCAGTCCGGCCCGGTTCTCGGTCAGGGCATTGAGATTGGCCTGCAGCGCCGCTTGGCGTGATCGCAGAAGTTGAGACTGCGTGTCCATGTGCTGGCGCACCATCGGGTCAGCCGCCCGAGAAGCGATGTCAGGATGAAACACCACGCTGGGCGAGCCCAGTTGCTCAGACAGCAAGCGTGATTCGGCGCTCCTCAAGGCCAGGTATTGCTGGCGCACCGTCTCGAAACTGGCCCGCGTGCTGCCCTGCTCGAGCACCATGAGCACATCGCCCTCGCGCACCATTTTTCCCTCGCCCACGTGCACCTCCCGCACGATCCCGCCCTGCAGGTGCTGCACCGCCTTGCGTTTGGTGTCGACGGCCACCGTGCCGGCCGCCGGAATGCCTTCATCCATGGGCGCCAGCGCGGCCCATGCGAGCAGGCCCAGCAGACTCAGCCAGAGGGCCAGTCGCCCCAGGCGCAGCGCCTGCTTGGAGATGACCGGAGGGGGGCCGGATGACGGCGCGGGCTCAAGCGGATTCATGCGCGATTCTCGTTGGGGTGTCGGGTCGAGGACCGGGGGTACCAGGCAGGATCAATCGACCCTGGCGCAGCTGCCAGGTCTGATCGACCACCTGCAAAATTTCGGGGCGATGGGTGATCAACAAAACCGCACTGCCCTGCTGACGCAGCCACTGCAGGGCCTGGACCAGGCAGCGCTCGCCCACATCGTCCAGGTTGGAGTTGGGCTCGTCGAGCACCACCAGGCGGGGCGTGCCATAAAGGGCCTGGGCCAGGGCGATCAACTGGCGCTGGCCGCCAGACAGCAACTGTCCGGCCTCACCGGCCTGCGTGTCATAGCCTTGGGGCAAGGCCAGGATCAGCTCATGAATGCCTGCCCGGCGCGCGGCTTCCACCACCCGGGTCGCATCGGGCTGGGCAAAGCGGGCAATGTTCTGTGCGAGCGTGCCTTCCATCAGCGCGGGCTCCTGGGCCAGGTAACCCAGGGCAGGGCCCAGGGCCTGCCGGTCCCAGTCAAAAATGCTCAAGCCGTCAAGCTCGGCCCGACCGCTGCACAAATGGCTTGGCCACAGGCCGATGAGGGTGCGTGCCAGCGTGGTCTTGCCCGAACCCGAGGGCCCGATCAAACCCACCACCATGCCCGGCTCCAGTCGCAGCGACACCTCGTGCAGCAAGGCGCGGCCGTCCGCCAGCCGCACCGTCACATCTCGCCAGTCAACGCGCGCCTGTTTGACATCGCGGATCTCCTGGGCGTGGTCTGGGCCTGCGCTCGACAAAACATGTTCAAGCCGCTCAGCCGCCAAGCGGGCGGTGAGCAAGCCGCTCCAGCTGTTGACCATCAAATCCAGCGGCTGCAGGGCTTTGGTCATCAAGATGTTGGCGGCAATCATGGCGCCGGGGCTGATCTGCCCCTCGATGACCAGCCAGGCACCCGCACCCAGACTGAGCGACTGCTGCACATGCCTGGCCAGCTTGCTCAAAGAGGAGTAGCGTGCCGAGATGGCTTCAGCCCGAGCCTGCTGCGACGAATACACCGCCTGCCGCTCCAGCCAGCGCCGCCGCACCGGCGCAAACAGCCCCATGGCATGAATGACTTCGGCATTGCGCAACTTGGCCACCTGGTCTTGCTGGGCTTGGCGGGCGGTGTCACTGCCCAAGGTCACCGCAGCGCGACTGCCCCGATGGCTGAGCACGGCAATCACCAGCAACACCACCGAGCAAGCCAGGCCCAGAATGCCCAGCCACGGGTGCAGCAAAAACATGATCACCAGGTAAATCGGGAACCAGGGCAGGTCGAACAAAACGAACAGGCCCTGCCCGGTGACGAACTGGCGCAACTGATTGAGATCGAGCACCGGCTGCTGCGGGCTGCTCGACGGGCTCTGCCACTGGCGCTGCAAGGCCGCGTCATGCACCGGCAGGGCCAGCCTTTCGTCCAAGGCCTGACCCATGTCCACCAAGATGGCAGTTCGCCGCTGCTCGAGCCAAGCCACCACCACCAGGCTCAAGGTGAGCACGCCGGTCAAAGCCAGCAGGGTCAGGCCGTTTTGACTGACCATCACGCGGTCATAGACCTGCAGCATGTAGAGGCTGGGCAAAACCATCAGCGTGTTGATCATCAGGCTCACGCCCAGCGCACGCCAGAAAAATCCACGCAAGGGCGCTGCATGCACCAGCCAAAACCGCAGGCCCCTCATGCGCCCGCCCCTTGCGCCTGGGCGCCGGCCTGCCCGTAGGCCTTTTTCAGGGCCAGGATGACCTCATCGCGCGGCCCACAGGCCTGCATGGCGCCGTCGCGCACGATCATCAGATGCGAGGCCACCTGGAGCACCGACTGGCGGTGACTGATCACCACCACCGTGCTGCCGCCGGCCTGCAACTGCTGCAGGCAGCGCGCCAGCGCCGCTTCGCCCTCGACGTCCAGGTTGGAGTTGGGTTCGTCGAGCACCAGCAGGCGCGGGCGGTCATACACCGCGCGGGCCAGGGCCACCCGCTGGCGCATGCCCGCCGACAAGAATTCGCCCTGTACCCCCACTGGTGACTGCAAGCCTTGGGGCAGGTCCGCCACCAGCGGCGCCAAGCCAGCCAGCGCCACCGCCTCGCTCAGGCGCTGCTCGTCAGGCGGCCCAAAGCGGCTGATGTTTTCAGCCACTGTGCCGTCGAGCAGCTCGATGGACTGCGGCAGGTAGCCCAGGAATGCGCCCAACTCGGTCTTGTTCCACCGAAACAGGTCGGCCCCATCGAGGCGGATCTTGCCCTGTGTGCATGGCAGCAGGCCCACCAGCAGGCGCGCCAGCGTGGTCTTGCCGGCACCCGAAGGCCCCATCACCATGAGCACCGTGCCCGGCGTCAGGCTGAAATTGACCTGTCGGATCAGCACCTGACCGGTGCCCGGCACCGCGTAACTGGCCTGCTCGGCGCTCAGGCGCCCGGTGGGTGGCGGCAGCGGCAACTGCGACTGTTCAACCACCGGCAAAGCCAGCGCCGACTGCAGCTGACGCCATTGCAGGCTGACCTGCACGATCTGGCGCCACTGGGTCACCACCTGCGTCAGCGGCGCCAGCGCGCGTCCGCCCAAAATCGAGGCCACGATCATCATCGAGCCCGAGGCCGACAACTGCCCCTGCAGGGTCAGCCAGCAGCCCAGCCCCAGCAGCAAGGACGACTGCAGGGTCTGGATCATCTTCGACAGCGCCAGGCCCCGGCCAGCGCTGAGCGAGGCCTCGGCCTGATGCTGCAGATACACCTGATGCGGCTGCTGCCAGCGCTGCACCAAGGCCGGGGCCATGCCCATCGCATGCACCACGCCCGCATGGCGCATGGTGCCCTGCACCGCCTGCTGGGAGCGGGCCAGTTCACGCTGGGCCAGGGCCAAAGGCGTGCGGGTGGCGCGGTCGGTCCACCAAGCCGTCAGGGCGATGAGCAGCGCGGCCAACAGCGAGGTCAAGGCCAGCAAAGGATGCACCGCCAGCAAAACCAGCAGCATCAGCAAGGCAAAGGGGACATCGAGCAAGGCCAGGGCGGTGGCGGAACCCGCGAAGGAACGCAACTGACCGAGGTCCTGCAAAGAGCTCACGCCGGCAGGCAGGTTGCGCCTGAGGTGGCCGGCAAAAATGCGGTCAAACAATTCACCGGCCAAGCGCGCCTCGGCATGCCGGCCGGCCTGGTAGAGAATTTCACCGCGGACCCAGTCGACCACAGCCAGCAAGAGGTAAACGCCCGCGGCCAAGAGGGACAGTGACACCAGGGTGCTCAAGCTGGTGCTGGCCAAGACGCGGTCGTACACCTCGAGCATGTAAACCGTGGGCATGAACATCAGCAAATTGGCCAGCAGGCCATAGGCCAGCGCCTGCCGAATCGCCGGCCGCACATCGGCGCGAATCTGCGACATCACGCTCGCGGCTGAATCAGCGCTCACGGAAGGCATTTTCTTTCATGGCCACCAGCGGCTTGGACAAATACTGCAGCACCGTCTTGCTGCCGGTGATGATGTCCACCTGGACTTGCATGCCCGGTATGACGGGCAGCTTCTTGTCCAGGGTCTCGATGGCCCGGGTGCGCGTCTCCACCCGCACGTTGTAAAAACTCTCGCCTTTGTCGTTGGTGGTCACGTCGGGGCTGATGCTGCGCACCGTGCCCTCGAGGCTGCCGAACAAGGAAAAGTCATAGGCCGTGACCTTCACACGCGCCGCCTGCCCGACCCGCACAAAACCAATGTCCTGGGGCCGCACCAGCGCCTCCATGATGAGCTCGTCATCGGCCGGTACGATCTCCACGATCTGCTCGCCGGGCTTGACCACGCCGCCGACGGTCGAGACAAAGACCCGGTTGACCACACCCTTCATGGGCGACTTGATCTCCGTTCTGGCCAGCCGATCGCTCAGGGCCGGCATGGTCTCTTCGGCCGCCCGCAACTCCAGGGTGCTGCGATTGAGTTCGGCCAGTGCCTCGGTGCGAAACTGCCCATTGAGCGCCACCTTGCGCGATTCAATTTCAGCCATGGCCGCACGGCTGCGCTCGATTTGCAGCGCAGCCGCATCGAGCCGGCCGCGGGCGTCGGCCACCAGGCGATTGACGCGCACCAACTCCAGGCGCGGCTCCAGCCCGCGCTCGACCATGCGCTCAATGATGCGCTGCTCATCCTGCCCCAAGGCCAGCGCCTGCTGATGGGTGCGCTGGGCCACCTCGGCCTCTTCGCGTTCCTTGATCTTTTGCTGCAACTGCGCATCGAGCGTGGCCAATTGCGACTGCTGCTCATTGCGGCGCGCCTGCCAAGCCATGCGCTCGATGTCCACATAAATGCGGCCCTGCCCAGACAGGCTGGCCGGAAACACCGGCTCAATGCCCTGCACCTGCCCCTGCAGCCGCGCCACCTTGGCGCGAGAAGCCAGCACCTGCTGCCAGCGCGAATTGACGTCGCCCGAGGTCTGCACCGAGCTGAGGGTCACCAGCATCTGCCCGGCCTCGACCTGAGCGCCCTGCTTGACATGGATGGTCTCGACAATGCCGCCTTCGAGGTTTTGGATGGTTTGCAGGCGCGCCGAGGGCACCACCCGCCCGTCAGCGCGTGTCACGGTCTCCACATCGGCCACTGCGGCCCAGGCAAAGAGCACTGCGAACACCAGGAAAATGGCCCACAGCAGCACCTTGGCAGCGCTTCGCACCTGCCCCACGCCGCCCTGCGAGGACGCCGCCACCGTGGCGCCGGTGTCACCGGCCCAGCGGCCCAGCCATGATGTTGATTTGGGCTTGCTCATGTCGGGTCTGGTGTGTCAGGTCTGCTGCGCGGCGCGCCCGGCATCGCCGGCGCGCAAGATCTGTTCGGCCGGCCCTTGCGCCACCACCTTGCCCCGGTCGAGCACGATGAGGTGGCTGGCCAGGGCCAAGATGGACGACTTGTGTGTGATGGTCACCAGGGTCTGCCCGGCCAGGTGGCCCTGAAGACGACGGATGAAGGCGTCCTCAGCCGCTGAGTCCATGGAGCTGGTGGCCTCGTCAAAAACCAGCATGCGTGGGCGCGAGACCAGGGCGCGCGCGATGGCCAGCGCCTGACGCTGCCCGCCCGACAGCCCCTCGCCACGCTCGCCCACGCGCAGGCCGTAGCCCGCCGGGTGTTCGCGAATGAAGTCTTCCACGCCGGCGATGGTGGCCGCCTCCAGCACGTCGGCATCGGTCGCGAAATCGGTGCCAAAGGCGATGTTCTGACGCACCGTGCCGGCCATCAGCCAGTTGTCTTGCATGACCACACCCAGGGCCCGGCGCAGATCGGCCGGATCGATTTGCCGCACATCAACGCCGTCGATCAAGACCGCGCCACTGTCGGGCGTGTACAGCCCCAAAATGAGCTTGGCGATGGTGGTCTTGCCCGAGCCGATCTTGCCCACAATGGCCACCCGCTGCCCGGCCTCGATGCGAAACGACACCCCGTCGAGCACGGGCCGGGTCGCCTTGGGGTAGCTGAAGACCACATCACGAAACTCGATCTGGCCCTTGAAGTCGGGCCGCTCCAGAAAGGTCTGGCCCTGCCGGTGTTCGCGCTCGTGCTTCATGAAGCGGGCCAGCGCCTGGTAGCTCTCCAGGGTCTGGTTCAGACGCGTGATGAGCTGCGTGACCTGCGCGATCGGTCCGACCGCACGACCGGCCAGGATGGTGCTCGCAATGATGGCGCCAAAACCCATCTGCCCCTGTTGCACCAGGTAGGCACCAACGGTAACCACCAAGACCTGAGTGAACTGCTGAGCCGCATTGGCCATGTTGCCGGTCCACTGCGAGAGCATGCGCGTCTGCAAGCCAATGTGCGACTGATGCGCCACCGCCTCTTGCCAGCGCTTGCGCATGGCCGAGCCCGCCCCCAGGGCCTTGATGGTCTCCAGGCCGCTGAGCGTTTCCACCAAAATCGAATGCTTGTGGTGCCCGCCCTCCTGCGACTCGCGAATCAGGGCGCGCAGCTTGGGCTGGACCACCAGCGCGGCCAGCACCATCACCGGGATCGCAATCAGGGGGACCCAGACGATGGGCCCACCAATCAGATAGATCACCACCAGAAAGATCAGCGCAAAGGGCAGGTCGACAAAGGCGGTGAGCGTGGCCGAAGTCAAGAACTCGCGCACCGATTCAAACTCCTTGAGCACGCTGGCCAAATTACCGGTACTGCCCAGGCGTACCTTCATCTTGATGTCCAGCACCTGCTCGAACAGGGCGTCGGCCATGGAGGCATCGGCCTGCGCGCTGGCCATGTCCAGAAAATACGCCCGAAGCGAGCGGATGATGAAGTCACACACAAAAATGATGGTCACCCCCAGCAACAAGGCCATGAGCGTGTCCATGGCGTTATTGGGGATCACCCGGTCATAGACCGTCATCGAAAAAATCGAGCTGGTGATGGCAAACACATTGACCAGCAAGGCGGCCAAGGCCACCTGCACATAGGTGCTCTTGGAGCGCAGCAAAGGCCCCCAGAACCAGTGACCGTGTCGCCCTGAGGCTTCAGTGTGATCACCGCTGGCCATCAAGCCCTCTTCGGGGACATGGGCCACGGTACGCGGCACCAGGGCCAGACTTTGGCCGCGCACCTGGGGCAAGACATCGGCCCACTGCAGGCGGCCGGGGCGGTCCATGCCGGTGGCCACCAAGGCCCTGATCTGCTGCGCGTCGACCCGCTCAAGCACCGTCAGCACCGTGCCGTCGCTCAGCCAGAGCAGGCACGGCAAGGGCCCGGGGCCATCGGGCGTGACCTCATGGCGCGAGACCTCCAGGCCCAGGCTGTCGCCCGCCTCCATGACGGCCTCCAGATTCCAGGGGCCGCCGGTGTGCGCGATCCGGCTATCGAGCGCCGCCTCAGAGATCGGGCGCTCCAGCCAGTTGAGGATGGCCCGCAAGCCGGCCTTGAGCGGGTCTTGCGACGACGCGGCGGCTGGGGCGTGAATAACGGTCATGGCTGTCCTGGTGTGCTGCCGGGGCTCAGGCCCATCAGCGCATCGAGTTCACCGCTCACGTGGAGCAGACGGAAACGGGCACCCACATGGTCGACCAAGCCGCCCACCAACTCGCGGCCGGCCAGAAACAGGTCTTCCTGGGCTTTGAGCAAATCAAACAAAGCCCCGCGCCGAAAAAAGAACTGCTCGCGCACCACTTCGAGGGCCCGCATGGCTCCCAGCACACCGTCACGCCGCGCCTTGATGGCCGCATCGCCATTGTCGAGTTCGGCCAACAGTTCAGTCAGCAGCTTTTCCAACTGACGGCGGCGCACATCCAACTCAAGCAGCGACTCCTGGCTGCGCAACTGTGCCTGCCGCTGCCGGGCTTCGTCGGCACCGCCGGCGTACAGATTGTGGTTGGCCACAATCGCCCAGGACGAATCGGTGCCGGGCGTGCCGCCGCTGTAAAGGTCACGCCGGTTGCGGCTGACTTCCAGCGTCAGGCGCGGAAACATCGCCCCAGTGGCTGCAGCTGCCTCCAGTTCATACTGCCGGCCCAAGGCGCGCAACTCGCGCATGAGGCGGTTGCCGTCGAGCAAGGCGTCCAGGTTGCTGAACTGCTCGCGCCTGAGCGTGGGCAGTTGCAACAGGGGCACGGCGGTCGGCGGCTTCTGGTTGAAGATCTCTACATAAGCCGCTTCGGCCGCGCGCAACTGGTTTTCAGCCGCCACCAAGCCGGTCTCGGCCTCGGCAATGCGCGCCTCCACCCGCAGCACATCGCTGCGTGAGCTGCCGCCCAGTTGCTCTCGCTCTTCCACAAAGCTGCGGATCTGCTTGCGTGCCACCACATTCATGGCGTGCAAAACCAGCACCTGCTGCGCCCGAAACACCTGATTCCAGGCCTCCAGCGCGCGCAGGCTGAGCTCC
>JAXITB010000074.1:0-9382 GCA_034680305.1 Polaromonas sp.
ACATCACGCCCAGGCAGCGCGCCATCCTGGACTTTGCGATGAAGGTCTGCCTGCATTCCGACCAGATCGATGACAGCGACTTTGTGGCGCTGCAGGTCCATGGCCTGGGCGATGAAGCCGCCTGGGACATTGCGGCCATCACCGCCTTTTTTGGCCTGTCCAACCGCATGGCCAGTTTCTCGGGCATGATGCCCAACCCAGAGTTCTATCTCATGGGCCGGGTGCCCAAGCAAAAGTCCTGAGCGGCTGACCAAGCATCGCCCTGCCCTGCGATCCCATCGCGCCGAGGGCGGCGCTCCCACACAAACTACCGCAACGCCGCGCGGCTCCCACAAAGGATCTCGCCAAAGTCCGTGCATGAGATTGTGGGAGCACCGCCCTCGGTGCGATCGGGCCGTTGATCAAACCCTCCCCGGCCGTGCAATCCCATCGCGCAGACGGCGGCGCTGCCGCACAAACTGCCGCAACGCAGCAAGCGGTCAGGGCGTCACCAGTTGGCGCAGCCACTGGGGCAGCTCGAGCGCCTTTTGCTTGGGAAAGTCCACCCACACGGTGGTCGCGCCACCAGCGGCGTAGATGAGCCCAGGCGCATCGGCCCGCTCCATGGTCACCCAGGTCTCAAACGTGGTTCTTCCTGGATCGCTGGCATACAAGTTCAGCAAAACCTGGCCGGGGTACTCCAGCTGCTTGTAGAAATTGCAAAAGGCATTGACGATGACCACACCTTCCTTGGCTGGCCCCGGCGCCTGACCGAGGGAGGTCAGCCAGTCGATGCGTATGGTCTCCATGAACCGGAAATAACTGGTGTTGTTGAGATGGCCCATGGCATCCATGTCACCCCAGCGTATGGGCATCGCCATCTCATAAACCAGCTTCTTCTTCTCGGGAATCTCGATCCTCATGGCCTCTCCTGCCTACAGCCTGTTGATCCCCAGATCCAGCCGGCAAAGCGGCTGCAGCGCATTGCATAAAATCGCGGGCTGTTTTCGGCTCGAGCGGCTTGCCCCCAGGCCGAACCATCACTGGCTGGAACACTGCCTCATTATCACGGAGACCTTTTCATGACCCCCCAAGACATCCTCGCCCAGTTCGGTCCACGCGAGGCCATGGACTACGACGTGGTCATCGTCGGTGCTGGCCCAGCCGGCCTGGCCACAGCGATCCGCATCAAGCAACTGGCGCAGGAGAAAAACCAAGAGGTCTCGGTGGTGGTGCTCGAAAAAGGCTCCGAGCCCGGCGCGCACATCCTGTCGGGCGCGGTCATGGACCCCATCGCCATGAACGAGCTGATCCCCGACTGGAAAGCGTTGGGCGCGCCGCTCAACCAAGCCGTCACCGGCGACGACCTGTTGGTGCTGTCTGAGACCGGCGCCACGCGCACGCCCGAATGGCTGATGCCGCGCAACTTTCACAACGACGGCTGCTATGTGGTCTCGCTGTCCAATGTGGTCAAGTGGATGGCCACGCAGGCCGAAGCCCTGGGCGTGGAGATCTTCCCCGGCTTTGCCGCCGCCGAGGTGCTCTACACGACGACGGCTCGGTCAAAGGCGTGGCCACTGGCAACCTGGGCGTGGGCAAGGACGGCGAGCCCACCGACAACTTCCAGCTCGGCATGGAACTGCACGCCAAGTACACCGTGTTTGCTGAGGGCGCGCGCGGTCACCTGGGCAAACAACTGCTGCAGCGCTTCAAGCTCACCGAGGGCAAGGACACACAGACTTTTGCCATTGGCATCAAAGAGCTGTGGGAGATACCGGCCGACAAAGCCAAGCCCGGCCTGGTGGTGCACACCGCTGGATGGCCCCTGAACGACGACGCGTTCGGCGGCGGCTTTCTTTACCACCTGGAGGGCAACCAGGTCACCCTGGGTTATGTGATCGGTCTGGACTATGCCAATCCCTGGATGAGCCCGTTCGAGGAGATGCAGCGCTGGAAGACCCACCCGTCCATCCGCGCGCACATCGAAGGCGGCAAGCGCATCGGCTACGGCGCCCGCGCCCTCAACAACGGCACGCCCCAGGCGCTGCCCAAGACGGTGTTCCCCGGCGGCGCACTGGTCGGCTGCGACGCGGGCTTTTTGAATGCCGCCCGCATCAAGGGCAGCCATGCGGCGATCAAGAGTGGCATGTTGTGCGGCGAGGCGGCCTTTGAAGCGGTGACTGCCGGTCGTACGAGCGATGAACTCAGCGCCTTTGAATACAAATTCAAGGCCAGCTGGCTCCACGAAGAGCTGTGGACCTACCGCAACTTCAAAAACTGGTTCAAGAAGAGCCCGCTGGTGGGCAAACTGATGACCGGTATCGAGCACTGGTTCCTGCCCAAGATCGGCGTGCAAAGCCCGCCCTGGACCATTCACAACACGGTGGCCGATCACACCAAGCTGCAAGAGGCGGCCAGCATGCCGCAGATCAGTTACCCCAAGCCCGACGGCAAGCTGAGCTTTGACCGGCTCTCCAGCGTGTTCATCAGCAACACCAATCACGAAGAAAACCAGCCGGCGCACCTCACGCTCAAGGACGCTGGCGTCCCGGTGGCCACCAACCTCGCCCGCTACGCCGGCCCCGAAGGCCGCTACTGCCCGGCCGGGGTGTATGAGTACGTCAAGAACGACGACGGCGGCGACCGCCTGCAGATCAACGCGCAAAACTGCGTGCACTGCAAGACCTGCGACATCAAAGACCCGACGCAAAACATCGTCTGGGTCACGCCCGAAGGCGGCGGCGGGCCGAACTACGTGGGCATGTGAGTCATCAAGCGGGCCACCGGGCCCGCCGTGGCAAAGCGGCGATCGGATGCCGATGAGCTCGGCAGCAGTTACCAGCCCTGCGCCAAGTCACCCCACCTGATCTCGATGCACGCCTGAGGCGCGGGCCGCCGACACGGCTCATCGGCCCGGGCTGACACGCTCGCCAGCGCGTCAGCGCGAACATGGCGCCATGCCTTTTGCCCCGCCTTTGGATGCGCGCGCCCCCACTGGCGTTGCCTCATGCCCCATGCGGGTCGCACGTGCCGATCGCGGTGCGCCCAGCCCACACCCAACGCCTCGCCGGCACGAGAGCCGGCCATGAGCCTGTCGCTGGGTCGCCCCGGGGCGCGTGCCATGCGCTGGAGCGCCTTGACGGGCGGCGCCCGCTTTGCCTTGCAGTTATTGGCGCAGGTCGTGCTGGCCCGCCTGCTCGGGCCGCAAGTCTTCGGCCTGTTCGCCATCGGCTTGGTGGTCCTCACGCTGGCTGGCTTCGTGGCCGGCTTTGGCCTGAGTTGGAGCCTGATGCAACGCGCACAACTGAGCGATGAGGACATCCGCTTTGCCTGGACCTGGCAATTGCTGGCCGGCCTGATCGCACTGGCCTTGCTGCAGGTCTTCGCGCCGGCACTGGCAGCAGCCTTCAAGGAGCCCGCAGCCGAATCGGTGATCCGCTGGTTGTCGCTGGGCTGCCTGTTGCAGGCGGCCGCCGCGCCAGCCACCCATCTGCTCACACGGGCGCTGGACTTTCGCGCGCTCGGACTGATCCAGTTGCTGAGCTATGCCATCGGCTATGGCCTGGTGGGCCTGCCGCTGGCCTGGGCCGGCCAAGGTGTGCAGGCCCTGGTGGCGGCCTGGCTGGTCCAGGCAGCGGTCACCCTGCTGGCCAGCTTGGCCGTGCGCCCCCACCCGATCACGCCTTTGCTTTGGTACCCGCAGGCCAAGCAGACGCTGGGTACCGGTCAGACGGTGTTTGTGACCAACCTGGTCAATTGGGCGCTGGCCAACCTAGACCGCGTGCTCATCGGCCGGCTGCTGGGCACCTGGTCGCTGGGCCTGTACAACGTGGCCTATAACCTGGCCACCGTGCCCAACAGCGTGCTGCTGGGTGCGCTGCAACCGGCCTTTCTGGCTGCCGGCGCACAAATGAGTGCCCACCCAGGCCGGCTGGCTCAGGCTTATCTGCAGATGCTGGTCACGCTGCTGGTGTTGGCCCTGCCCCTGTTCACCGGCCTGGCCCTGATGGCCAGTGATCTCGTGCTGGTGCTTTACGGCACGCGCTGGCAGGCCGCCGGGCCGGTGCTGGCCTGGCTGATGGCCTGCATGCCGGCGCTGGCGATCTGGGGCATCGCCACCCCGGTGCTCTGGAACAGCGGCCGGCCGCATCACGAATGGGCCTTGCAACTGCCGCTGATCGGCCTCGGCGTGCTCGCCTTGTGGCTGGCCGCGCCGCTGGGCATCACGGCGGCGGCCATGGCCGTGGGCCTGCTCAGCCTGAGCCGGGCCCTGGTGCTGACCGCAGCCGCGCTGCACGCCCTGCATCTGCACTGGACCGACCTGGCCGGGCCCGCGCTGCGCGGCCTGGTCCTGGCGGCCGGCATCGCCGCGACGGTGCTGGCCATCCAGCAGCCACTGGTCGAAGCAGCGCCCTTGAGCCGACTGGCCGCAAGCGCACTGGCACCGACGCTGGCAGTGGCCTTGCTGCTGTGGCTGCGCCCGCGCTGGTGCCATGGCGCCATCGGGCCGCAGGCCTGGGCCATGGTGCTGCGCTTTGCCCCCGCCTTGGGCGGTCAGCCGCGAGACCCGCAAACGCGGGCAGGCGGTCTGCCCAGCCAACAGCACTGAGCCTGACATGTCCAGCACCCTTGCCCTGGCTCCCCTGCTCTTGGCTGCGCTGGCGGCCGCAGCCCTGGTCTGGCTGGGCATGGCGGTGGCCCTGCACCGCACCGGCCGCGCTCAGCACGGCTATCTGCACTGGGTGATGCCCGCCCTGCTGCTGATCATGGCCACTGGCGTCTGGCTCAGCGGACGCGACCTGACCAGTCACTTTTTGGGGCCCGAGTTCACGCCCGACCCGCCACGCCCGCCCTTGCTCGATGTACTGCAGCCGCTGCTGTCGCTGCTGCTGCTGGCCATCAGCGCCGAGCGCATCCTGACGCACTGGCTGCTGCGCCAGGGCCAGCCCATGGCGCCAATGCTGCCCCTGAGCTTTGGCCTGTTCTGGCTGGGCACCATCGCCTCACCCGGTGTGTTGGGTGCGAACCCGCACTGGAGTCACAACCTGCTCTACCCGCTGGTCATTGGCTTGGCGGCCACCTTGGCCGACCGCCGCGAGCAGGAACTGGCCTTGCGTGCCACCGGCCACGCGCTGCTGCTGCTCATGCTCGCGGGGCTGCTGCTGGTGCCGATCATGCCCACGCTGGTGCTCGACCGGCAGTACGCCCAAGGCTGGCTGCCGGGCCTGCCCCGCTTTGGCGGACTGGCCACGCACCCAGTGTCGATGGGCCTGCTGGCCCAACTGGGACTGCTGTGCCTGCTGGCGCGCCCCCTGCAACCGCTCTGGCTTAATCGGGCGGCTTGGCTGATGGGCCTGACCGTCCTCTTCATGGCGCAATCGAAGACCGCCTGGCTGGCTTTTGTGCTTTGCACGGCCGTGGTGCTGGTGGTGCGCGGCTGGCCCGCTTGGCAAGCGCAACTGGGCCGGGTGCAGCAGCCAACGCCGGCACTGCTCGTCTTGGGGATGGCACTGCTGGGCATCGCTGGCGCCCTGTTGCTGGTGGTGCTGGGCGACCCGAGCGGTCGGCTCGAGCGCTTTTTGCTCAGCCCCGAGGGCAGTCAGCTCAGCGCCATGACCGGCCGCGACCGCATCTGGGTCATCGCCTGGCAGGAGTGGCAGGCTCACCCCTGGTTCGGCTGGGGTCTACCCATCTGGGACGACGCCTACCGCCGTGCCATCGGCATGAGCCACGCCACCCACGCGCACAACCAGCTGATGGACACGCTCTCGCGCTCGGGCCTGGTGGGCGCGGCAGCGCTGCTGGGCTACACGGCGGTGCTGAGCGCACTGGCGCTGCGCCATGCCCGCGCCACGCAAGGCCTGTCGGTGGCCTTGCTGCTGGCCCTAGTGCTGCGCGCCGGCAGCGAGGTGCCGCTGCTGCTGATGGGCTACGGCCCCGACCTGATCGCCCACCTGCTGCTGCTCATGACCCTGGCCGCTCAGGGCGCGGGCGCCAGTCGGGCCACAGAGCCCTTGCCCAAGAGCGCCACCGGTGCGGTCGCAGGCCCTGACTCGCCACCCCAAACGCGGCCCGGCTTAAGGGCCACTGGCGGGCTGATGCCATGAAGTTTTCGGTGCTCATTCCCTTGTACAACAAGGCGGCCTACATCGACTGCACGCTGCAGTCGGTGCTGGCCCAGGACTGCCGCGATCTGGAGGTGGTGGTGGTCGACGATGGCTCGTCCGACGAAGGCCCTCACATCGTGGCGCAATGCCCCGACCCCCGCGTGCGACTGCTGCGCCAGGCCAATGCTGGGGTGTCGGCGGCACGCAATCGCGGCATCGCTGCGGCCCGCGGCCAGTGGGTCTGCTTTCTAGATGCCGACGACTGGCTGCACCCGAGCTACCTGAGCACGCTGGCAAAGGCCCAGCAAGACTACCCACAGGCCGATGTGGTGGCCGCCGATTTTGTGCGCGTGCCTCATGTGCCAGCCCCCGGGTCGTGGCCACCGCCCTGGCCGGTCAGCAGCGCGCCGGCACAGGTCGAACTCATCACCCGCCTGGCCCGCCGCTGGATGAAAGGGCCCACGCTGAGCGCCAGTTCGGTGGCAGTGCGTCGCAGCCGTCTCCTGGCCATGCAGCCCTGCTTTGCGCCCGGCGAGGCCCTGGGCGAAGACCTCGATCTGTGGTTTCGTCTGGCCGAGCAGACGCCAATCGCGCTGGTCCACAAGACCCTGGTGGCCTACCGGGTGGAAGTGGCCGGCAGCTTGAGCAGTGGCCACCCCAGCGAGCGCCGCTACCCGTTTCTGGAGCGCCTACGCCAGCGGGTGCAAGGCGACACCCTGAGCGCGCAGCAACGGCGCGACACGCGCTGGCTGATCGCACAGCACGAACTGAGTCTGGCGCGCGAGGCCCTGCTGGGCGGGCGCCGCAGTCAGGCCCTGCACTGGTTGTTGCAGGCCCGAGCCGCCATGACCGGCCGGCGCTGGTGGTTCACCCTGCTGATGATCGCCTGCATGCCCCGCCGCTGGGCCGAGGCCAGCCTGCGCTGGCGCGAACGGGCCACAGCCACTTCCTGAGAGGCCCCAAGTCCATGACCCCACCGCCGGGCCCCGTGTCCATCGTCATCAAGGCCTACAACGAAGAGGCGCGCATCGGCCTGTGTCTGGCCAGCGCCCTGGCTGCGCTCGAGGGGGTTGGCGGCGAGGTGGTGTTGGCCGACTCGGGCTCCAGCGACACCACCATGGCCCTGGCGCAGCACTACCCGGTGCGCATCGTCCAACTGGCCCAGGCGTCCGAGCGCTGCTGCGGGGTTGGCGCCCAACTGGGCTTTGAGCACGCGCGCGGGGACTTCATTTACCTGATGGACGGCGACATGGAACTGTCGCCCGACTTCTTGCCCGCCGCGCTGGCACTGCTCGAGCGCGAGCCCGACGTGGCAGGCGTGGGCGGGCGTGTGGTCGAACTCAACGCTGAGCATTTGGAATACCGGGCTCGCCACGACAACCCGGCCGCACGCCAGCCGGCCGGGGCGGTCGACCGGCTCGACGGCGGCGGTCTGTACCGGCGCAGTGCGATCGAATCGGTGGGCCACCTGGCCGACCGCAATTTGCACAGCTATGAAGAATTCGAACTGGCCACTCGCCTGCGCGAGCGCGGCTGGCGCCTGTGGCGCTTACCGCTCGATGCAGTCCGGCACCAAGGGCATGCGACGCCGCCCTACCGCTTACTCTGGCGACGTTGGCAAAGCGGCTACATCCTGGGCCCGGGCGAGTTGCTGCGCGCCGCCTGGCCGCACCCCGCCCGGCTGCGCGCCGTTCTTGGCCTGCACGAGATACGTCTGTACCTGGGTCTGCTGCTGGCCTGGCTGCTGCTGATCGTATGGCTGCTGCTGCCGCTACCAGCACAAGGCAAGCTTGGTGGCGCCGCCGCTGCGCCGCTGTTGGTGCTGGCCGGTATCAGCTGGCGCAAACGCTCCATCGAGCGCGGCCTGTATGCCCTGGCCGCCTGGCACTGCAACGCGGCCGGGCTGCTGCGCGGTCTGCTGCAGCGCCGTCGCTCGCCCGGCCCTGGCACCGCCTGTCGGGTGCTCCAGGCGCCCGATGCCCCACCGCCCGAACCCCATTGACAGGAGCGCCACAGACCATGATGAGCCGCGACGCCGTCCTCACATCTGACACCGCTGACACCGCAATCCGAGGGAAAAAGCGCATCTTGATGGCCTGCCCCTGGGGACCGGCCGGCGGCGGCATGTACCGGGTGGTGGACTACCTCATGACCCAAGCACAGGATCAAAAAAATGCCAGCGCGCGGCTCGAAGGCCTGGACACCCGCGGACAAGGCTCGGCCTTGTCAAGCCTGAAGGTTCTGGCACGCGCGGTGCGTACCCTGTGGCAAGGCCATCGCCGAGGCGATGTGGCCGGAGTTCACATTCATCTGGCCGAACGCCTGAGCCTGCTGCGCAAGACCGTCCTGATGCTGGCCTGCCAAGCCCTGAGCCTGCCCATGATCGTGCACCTGCACGCGGCCCAGTTCGCGCAGTTCTATCGGGGCCTGCCCCGGTTTGCACGGTGGCTGACCCGACGCATCCTGCAAATCCCCCCGGTGATCGTGGTGCTGGGGCCAGCCAGCCGCCGGTTTGTGACCGAGGTGCTTGAAGTGCCCACCGCCAAAGTGCGCATCGTGCCCAACGGCGTGCCGGCGGCGCCCCTGCCCCGATCGCTTCAAGCGCGCACGCGTCAGATCCTGTTCGTCGGCAATTTGTCTGAACGCAAAGGCGTGGGCGATCTGCTCCAGGCGCTGAGTCTGCCTGGCTGGGACCGAGCCCACACCCGCGTCATCTTGGCCGGCGGGGGCGATGTGGCGGGCTATCGGCACCAAGCGCAGGCCCTGGGTCTGGGCGACTGGGTCGAGTGGACCGGATGGGTGGAGCGCGAGCAGGTAGCCCAACTCATGGCCAGCGCCGACATCTTGGTGCTGCCCTCCTACGACGAAGGCCTGCCCCTGGTGATCCTGGAGGCCATGGCCCAGTCGGTCGCGGTGGTCTGCACCCCGGTCGGCGAGCTCCCTGAGCTGATCCAAGACGGTCTGCACGCTCTGTTCGTCGCCCCGGGCGATGCCCCGGCCCTGGCGAGGCAACTGCAGCGCCTGCTGCACGACGAGCCCCTGCGCCTGCAACTGGCCCAGGCCGGCCAGCACCTGCACAGCCAAGAATTCTCCATGACCCGCTTCGAATCCCGCATCGCCCAATTGCATCAGGAGTTCTTTGGCTGCAGCGCCCGGAAATTGGACTCTGACCCCAATTAACCCACCGCCGCATCGCCGCGAGGGCGCGGCTCCCACAGCCCTCCCCCACCGACCCAGGCCTGCTGGAAGTTTTTGGGAGGGCCATTCAGGCACGATGCGATTTGTCTTATGTGGGA
>JAXITB010000075.1:0-9173 GCA_034680305.1 Polaromonas sp.
GAAATACTGAAACGGGTAGGCCGCTGCGGTTTCCGCAGGGGCGGGGGCTGGTGCCGGCACGGGGGCAGGTGCGGGCGCGGCGGCAGGTGCGGGCCGAGGTGCGGCCTCCGACGCTTTGGCCGCCTCGCTGCGAGAGCGGATCAGGTCGGCCAGCGCATCGGGGCCCTTGGCCGGCGCGGCTGGCGCCGATGCGGCCGCTGCCGGACCTTCGGCTGGTTCCGAAGCGTCGGCTGCCGGCTTGGGGGCCATGCGGGCCGGCAAGCCGGCATTGGGGTCCCAGTCCCGGTTTTTCTTGGACTCGGCCGCCTCGCCCTCAGCCGGCCGCGGCTGATTCTTGCTCATGAAGGGAATCGGCGCCTTGGTGATGTAAACCGCCACCGCCAAGGCCACGGCCAGGCCAAACAGGGTTCCGATGACGAAACCGAGAAAGGTGCGGCCGCGCTGAGCAGACAAAGGGGTCATGGTCGGGAGCCTCACATCTTGCTGGGAGCACTGACGCCCAGCACCGCCAGGCCGTTGCTGAGCACCTGCGCCGTGGCAGCCACCAGGGCCAGACGGGCCCGTTTGAGGGCCTCGTCGTCCACCAAAATGCGCTCGGCGTCATAGTAGCTGTGGTAGCAGGCGGCCAACTCGCGCAGGTAAAAAGCCACATCGTGGGGCGCAAAGCCCTGGGCCGCATGCATCAGCATGTCCGGGTAGTCCGACAGCTTGAGCATCAAGGCCTGGGCGGCGGGGCTGTCCAGGGGCGTCAGGTCGGCCTGGGCCAACTGGCTCGCCTGCCCACCCCAGGTGGCCAGCACCGAGCAAATGCGGGCATGGGCGTATTGGACGTAGTACACCGGGTTTTCGTTGCTCTTGGCCAAAGCCAGGTCGACATCGAACACATACTCGGTGTCGGGCTTGCGGCTGAGCAAAAAGAAACGAACCGCGTCTTTGCTGGTCCACTCGATCAGGTCGCGCAAGGTGACGTAGCTGCCGGCGCGCTTGGAGATCTTGACCTCCTGCCCGCCCCGCATCACACGCACCATGGTGTGCAGCACGTAATCGGGGTAGCCTTCGGCCACGCCCATCTGGGCCGCCTGCAGGCCGGCGCGCACCCGGGCAATGGTGCCGTGATGGTCCATGCCCTGAATGTTGATGGCGCGGGTGTAGCCGCGCTCCCATTTGGCCAGGTGATAGGCCACATCGGGCACGAAGTAGGTGTAGCTGCCGTCGGACTTGCGCATCACCCGGTCTTTGTCGTCACCGTAGTCGGTGGACTTGAGCCACAGCGCGCCATCGTGCTCGTAGGTCTTGCCCGCGTCTTTCAGACGCTGCACCGCCTGCTCGACCCGGCCGGAGGTGTACAGGCTGGACTCGAGGTAGAAGTGGTCAAAGCGCACCTCGAAGGCTTTGAGGTCCAGGTCCTGCTCGCGCCTGAGATAGGCCACCGCAAATTCGCGGATCGCATGAAGGTCTTAGATGTCACCCGAGGCGCTCACGCTGCGGTCATCGGCGGTCACCGTTTTGCGGGCCATGAAGTCGGCCGCGATGTCGGCGATGTAGTCGCCGTTATAGGCCGCCTCGGGCCAACCGGGCTGGCCGGGCTGCAGGCCGCGGGCACGCGCCTGCACGCTGACTGCCAGGGTGTGGATCTGCACGCCGGCGTCGTTGTAATAGAACTCGCGCGCCACCTGCCAACCCTGAGTCTCAAACAGGTGGCAGATCGCGTCGCCCAGGGCCGCCTGCCGGCCATGCCCGACGTGCAAGGGCCCGGTGGGATTGGCCGAAACGAATTCGACCAGCATTTTTTGGCCCTGAGCGGGCTTGGCGCCATATTGAGCAGCGGCCTCGAGCACCTCGCGCACCACCTGCTGGCGCGCGGCGGGCTTGAGGCGAAAGTTGATGAAACCCGGGCCGGCAATGTCAATGGCCTCGACCCAGCGCTGATAAGCCGCTTGCGCCATCAGCGTGGTTTTCAGCGACTCGGCCAGCTGCCTGGGATTGAGCTTGAGTGGCTTGGCGCACTGCATGGCCGCGTTGGTGGCCAGGTCGCCGTGAGCGGCTGACTTGGGGGTCTCGAAACTGGCACGCGCACCGGCGCCGGGCAGGCGATTTTCAAGTTCAGCGGCCAGGCCCGCGAGCAGTTCCTGTTTGACAGCAATCATTCTCGAATTCTAAGTGGTGGGGGTCCGACGACGCCAACGTGAGGCCGGCAGGCGGCCCGCGCGGTCAGCGGCGTGCGCGCCAGAAATCGGGCTGCGCGTAGTGGTGCTTGAGAAAGTCGATCCACAGGCGCACCCGCAGCGGCAAGTGCTTGCGCTGCGGAAAGACGGCATAAATGCCATTGGGTGGCGCGGCGAAGGCCTGCAAGACTTCGACCAGGGTGCCGGCAGCGATCTCGGCCTCGACCTCCCAGGTGCTGCGCCAGGCAATGCCGTAGCCGGCCAGACACCAGTCGTGCAGCACCTGGCCGTCGGAGCAATCGAGCGGGCCGCCGGGCCGCAGGTGCTGCACCTCATCGCCCACCCGAAAGGCCCAGCCCCGGGTCTGCGAGGCGTCGCTGGAGAGCATGAGGCAGTCAAAGCGCGGCAACTCCGAGGGATGCTGTGGACTGCCGTGACGGGCCAAATAAGCCGGTGTGGCCACACACAGACGGCGGTTGTCGGCCAGTCGCACGCTCACCAGCGAGGAGTCGGGCAAGTCGCCCACCCGCACCGCGCAGTCAAAGCCTTCGCCGGCCAGATCGACCACCCGGTCGCTCAGATTGAGCGAGACGGTCACCTCGCTGTGCTGCTGCCGAAAGCGGGCCACCAGCGGCGCGACATGGCGCCGCCCGAAGCCGGCCGGGGCGGTGATGCGCAAATGCCCGCTGGCCTTGACCCCGCCGGCCGAGACGCTGGCCTCGGCATTGGCAAAGTCGGCCAGCAGACGCTGGCAGTCCTCCAGAAAGGCGCTGCCTTCATGGGTCAAACTGATGCGGCGGGTGGTGCGCACCAGCAGCTTGACGCCCAGCCTGGCTTCCAGGGCATCAAGCCGGCGCCCAATGATGGCCGGGGCCACGCCCTCGGCCAGGGCGGCGGCCGTCAGGCTGCCGCGTGCGGCCACCGCCACGAAGGATTCGATTTGTTTGAGCTTGTCCATGATCAGGGCTCACACCTGCGGCTCGGTCTCAACCGGCAGGCGCGACCGGGGGCCGGGCAGGCGGGTGCTGACAATGCCACAGACGGCGATCAGGGCCATGCCCAGCCAGGCCCAGGCATTGGGCGCGTGCGAAAAAACCAACCAGCCGCCCAGCGTGGCGAAAGCCAACTGGAAGTACAGAAAAGGCGACAGCGTGGCAGGGCCGGCCAGGCCGTAGGCCAGGATCATCATGTAATGTCCCACGGTGCTGAACAGGCTAAGCAGAAGCAGCAGGGCCCAGATCTCCCAGCTCGGCGGCCACTGCCAGCCCCAGGGCAGGGCCAGGCTGACCAGCAACATCGAAAACAGGCCCGAATAAAAATGCATGGTGCCGGCCTCGACATCAGGCGCCAGGTGGACGGTGAGCAGCTGGTAGGCCACGTTAAGCACGATCAGCAGCACCGGAAACAAGGTGACCCAGGCCAGGGTGTTGTAGCCGGGCTGAACCACCATCAGGGCGCCGGCCAGCGCGCCGGCCAAGAGCAGCCACAGGGGCCAAGATACATGTTCCTTGAGCGCCTTGGCCGAGACCAGCGCCAAGGCCATGGGCGTGAGCATCATGATGGCTGAAAACTCGGCCACCGCCATCAGACTGAGGCTGACATAGGCCAGGCCGCTGGAGATGGTCATCAGCGCGCCCCGCAGAAAAACCAGGCCCGGCTTCTTGATCTGCCAAATGGCCCGGCCGCGCGAAGGCATGAGCATGCCGGCAGAAATCAGGGTCTGAAACACATAACGCATCCACAGCGTGGTCACGATGGGCACGAAGACGCTGACGTATTTCACCGTGGTGTCCAGCGCGGCGAAAAACGCCATCGCCAGCACGAAAAAAACAATGCCGCGCTGAGCATCAGACCAGTGTTTCACGCCCTCAGTCTATCCGAGCGAGCGGCCGACCCGTTACAGACGGGCGACCGAACGCAAATTCTCGGCGGTGGTGCTGGGCAGGCCGAAAAACTCCAGGTAGGCCGGAATCTGCTCGAACAGCATGTCCGAGCCAATCTGCACGCGGCAGCCGCGCGCCTGCGCGGCGCTCAGAAAAGCGGTCATCTCGGTGCGCATGACCACCTCGCCCACGAAGCTTGCCTCAGACAACCGCTCGACGTCCAGGGGCAGCGGATCGCCCTCGTTCATGCCCAAGGGTGTGGCATTGACCACCAGGTCCATGTCCATCGGGTCATTGCTGCCAGTGCGCAACTGCAGCGCCGGGTAGTGAGCCGCCAGGCGCGCGGCCAGGGCTTGGGCCGAGGCCGCCTGCACATCAAACACCGCCAGCTCGGCCACGCCAGCGGCGGCCAGCGAGGCGGCGATGGCCGACCCAACGCCGCCGGCACCCACCACCAGGGCCCGCTTGCCCTGCAAGTCCAGACCCTTGCGTCGCACGCCGCGCACAAAGCCCTCGCCGTCGAACATATCGCCCTGCAAGCGGCCGTCGGCGGTGCGCCTGACCGCATTGCAGGCCCCGGCAATGGCCGCCGCCGGCATGAGTTCGTCGACCAAGGCCACCGTGCTGACCTTGTGCGGCATGGTGATCAGGGCGCCGGCGATGTTGCCCAAGTCAAACAGCGAGCGCAGCAGATTCGGGTAATGCTCGGCCTGACAGGACATGGGCACCACCAGGGCATTGATGCCCTGCGCCGCGAAGTAGGGGTTGTAGATCAGCGGCGCCTTGAAGGCATGCGTTGGGAAGCCGATGTGCGGAATGATGACCGTGTGACCGTCGATGCGCATGAAAGACAAAGCGGCTCAGCGGCCGCCGTTGATGTGGGAGACCGCCGCGCGCAGCGCCAGCAGGTAACTGTCGACGCCAAAGCCGGCGATCTGCCCCTTGGCGATCTCGGCAATGACGGAGTGGTGGCGAAACGCCTCGCGGGCGTGAATGTTGGACATGTGCACCTCGAAGATCGGGCACTTGAGGATGGCCAGTGCGTCGCGGATGCCGTAGCTGTAATGCGTCCAGGCGCCGGCATTGATGAGCACGGCCTGCGTGCCATCGGTGTGGGCGGCGTGGATGCGCTCGCACATGGCGCCCTCGAAATTGGTCTGGAAATTCTCAACGCGCGCGCCCAGCTCTTGGCCGAGCGCCACCAGGCGCTGATTGATTTCGTCAAGCGTGATGGTGCCGTACTGCGCCGGATCGCGCTTGCCGAACATATTGAGGTTGACGCCGTTGAGCACGAGGATGTTCATGGAGGTTCCTTGCAAATGTGTGGAGGCTAACTCAGTCCAATTTCACCACGCCGGCGGTCCGCACCGCCTCGACCACGGCCTCGGTGACGCGCAAATTCTGCAGTCCGTCACGCACACTGACCTTGGGCGGCGTGCCCAAGGTGATCATGTCGACAAAGTGCGCCATCTGTTCAAGCAAGGGGTCTTCGCGCTGCAATGCCAGACGACTTTCCTGAAAAGGCTGAGTCCACGATCGCGCTTCGGCCTGGGCATAGGTCTTGATGCGCATACTGGGAACGGCCAAGCTGCCCATGGTGCCGCTGATGACATAGCAGTCCTCGTCGGGGTAGCTGGCATAAACCTTGTTTTCCTGGCTCGTCTGCTCCCAGCTGCGCGCACTGGCCGCCGTATCCGACAGCACGAAACTGCCCAGCACCCCACTTTCGAAGCGCAGATTGATGACGGCCGTGTCTTCCACCGGGAAACGCCGTACCACCCGCGAGGCCATAGCTTGCACCTCGGTGATCTCGCCGCAGAGCATGCGTAAGTTGTGTACCTCGTGGATCAGATTGAGCAAGATGGGGCCGCCACCCGGCTGAGCCCGCCACGGCCCGTCCGCGAAATACCGGTCCGGCTTAAAAAAAGTGGCACTGCCTTGGACCGCCACCAGTCGCCCTAGGCGGCCGCTGGCCACCACTTCACGCGCACTGGCCATGATGGGGCTGTGCGCGCGGTGGTGACCGACAAGCACTCGCGCCCTTGCCGCTTGAACCGCCTGCACCAGTCGCTGCCCGTCGGCCACCGAGGTGGCCACCGGTTTTTCCAGCAGGATGGGCACGCCGGCGGCCACCGCCTCCAGCGCTTGCGGAACATGCAGGCCATTGGGCGTGGCAATGATCAGACCGTCGGGGCGGTCCATCGCCAGCAACTCTGCAAGCGATGTCCACAGCGGCACCCCAGCCTTTCTCGCCAGCGCCTGCGCGGCCGGTGCCGGATCGACCAAGCCCGACAAGCAGGCCGAAGTGCTGCGGGCCAACACCGAGGCATGGGACTGCCCCATCACACCGGCTCCGACAATGGCAAGACGTATGGACTTCACGGGCCACCTCCAAATGCTCGATTCTGACGCACCCGCCGTCCCCAATTGACAGGTCGGTTTCGGACAGGGGTCACTGGCCTATTGCAAGACCGAGCCGCGTCCCTTGGCGAGCCGGTTGCAGCAAGACAAGCAAGCCCCCACACCCTGTCGCCGGCTGGTGAGTCGGCTGGACCGAGCGGCGCTCAACGACCGAACCCAGGCTCAATGGCCTTGAGCAGAGCCTGTAAGGTGCGGTTGACCGGCGTAGCCACCGCCAGGCGTTCGCCCAGACGCACCACCGCGCCGTTGACATACTCGACCTCGGTGATGGAGCCCTTTTCGATGCTCTGCAGCATCGAGGTTTTGAAGTCATGGCCCAGGCCGGCACCGGCCTTGGTCCAGGCCAGCAGCGGGTCGGTGATCGACAGGGCGATGCCCTGAGCGGCCGCCACCGCCATGGCCTCACGCACCGCCGCCAGGCCCACCTCCTGAAGCTCAGGGCTTTGGTAGAGTTGTCCGTAAGTCAGCCCGGTGATGGCAGTGATCGCCCCAGTGGCCACATTGATCAAAAGCTTGTCCCACACCGTGCCCAGAATATGGCTGCTGACCTGGGTTTGCAGGCCCGCTGCGTTGAAGGCCTGCGCCAGGTCTTGCACCCGCTGGCTCAGGCGCCCATCGAGCTCGCCGATGTGGGTGTCCTTGCCGTGGTAGCCGGCGATCACGTGGCCGGGGCCCAGGGGGCTGCCACCCACATAGGTGCGGCCGACAACGATGCGCGAGCGATCGACATACTGCGCCAGGATGTCTTCGTGGCCCACGCCGTTTTGCAATGAGAGCACCGCCGTCTGCGGGCCGATCAAGGCCTGCGCCGAGGCGATCGCGGCTTGCGTGTCGAAAGACTTGACCAGCACCAGCACCCAATCGGCCGGCCCCACCTCCTCGGCGCGCATGGCCGCCCGCACGGCGACGGTGCGATCGACCCCGTCGACCCGCATCACCAGACCCTGTCGACGCAAATGCTCGACCCGGTCGGCGTGACGGTTGATCAACCAGACCTCGTGCCCAGCCTCGGTGAGCACACCGCCCATCGCACAACCGAGCGAACCCGCACCAAGAATCGCAATCTTCATCGAGCCCTCGACTGGTCTGAAGCGTTCAAGCCCGGCCGCCGTGGCGACCATCTGAAAAAGCCAGGCATCTTCTGCCCATCGACAAGCGCTGGGGTCAAAGGGGCCGAGCGAAGGTCACCGTGGCACGACGATCCGAGCCCTCCTGGTCGATCACCAGCGCCAGATAGCTCATCGAGGCAAACGAGTGGTAGACGCGCAGTCGCTCGATCGATTGCTTGCCCGCCAGGCCGCGCAGCTCGCGCTGCCCCGCATCGACCGTGAGCATCCATCGGTTAGAGATTTGCGCACTGGCGCCCAGCGTGGCCGAGCGACCAAAACGCGACGGCGCAGCCTCGGGGCGCTCGGCGTCAGCGCCGACGGTGGCCGACAGGGCCCAGCCCTTGGACAGTTCGTACAGCGGGGTCAGGGCGACCAAGCCGTTGGCTCGGCTGTGGGTCGATGACGCGAACGCACGGCCATGGAACAAAACCGTGGGCCGGGCCCCGTCCTGGCGCAACAGACGGCTGTACAGCCCGAGGCCAACCAAGGTGTCCTCTTGACGGTCCTGGCTGCGCTGTGCGGGCAGGGGCAAGCCGGGAGGGAAGCTGACGGTGGTGTCACTGAAGATGTTCTGGTGGGCCAGCAGCAAAGTCAGCGAGGTGTCGCTGGTCAGCCCCCTTGTCAGTCCGAACCCGGCACCGGTGGTGTGCACCTCGGTGTCGGCCTGGGCCTTCACGCCGGGCAGGGGCGTATTGACCGCAAGGCTGCGCTGCAAGCGGGCATCGGTCAGCCAGGGCGAGATCACCCAGGCGCCTTGCGGTGCGTACTGGGTGCCCACACGCATGGCCAGACGGAAATCGGCCGCCATGCTGCGCACCGCCTGTTGCAGCACAAAGCCCTCGGGGGCTCCCTGCACCGGCAAGAGCGCGAACAAGGTCGTTTGAGTCGCCTTCAGGGCTGTGCTGCCCGCACTGTCACGGGTCAAGACCTGGCATTCGGTCTGGCTGCCGTCAGCCTGGGCCGCAGCGACGATCAGGCTGCCGCCACCGGCTTCCAGGGCGGCATCGACCCTGGTGCGGTCGATCCGGTGCCAAGCCAAAGGCAGACCCACCCGTCGCAACAGCGACTCGGTGCTCGCCAGCGCCGGCAGGGCGGCAAGCTCTGGCGCCGGCAAAGGGTCGGCCAGGGCTGGGCCGCGCGGCGCGGTCCGGGGGGGCACGAAGTTGGCCTGAGACAAGGCCTCGACCAAGGTCCGCGCCTCACAGGCGGCCGAGTCAGCGACAGGGATCAGGCCGGCGGCAACGGCGATCGTCAGGGCATGGGCGAGGCGGTGGCGGGCGAAAGAGGTCATGGGATCGGCTTGGATGAAGAAGAAACAGGAAGCAGGCGCGCAATGGCCGTCAACAGGGAGTCAGGCGACGCGGGTTTGTGGATGAGCACAACACCCATTTCCTCGGTGGATCGGCTGATGTGAACGCCCATGTCACCCGTGAGCAAGATCGCGGGCAAGTCGGGGCGCGCCAGGCGCTGGCGTATCTGGGCAATGCCCTCCAGCCCCAGCGGCAGGCCGTCGAGAAAGTGGTCTGAGACGATCAGGTCGGGCGTCTGGCTACCAAAGTCGGGCAAGTTGAAGTCGGCGCTGGCCTGCACGATCA
>JAXITB010000076.1:0-9137 GCA_034680305.1 Polaromonas sp.
AGTCAAAGATACCCCCGAAGTTCATTGACCCTCAGACCGAGGTCTTGCAAGGTGTTGCCGATCAGGTTGATGCGTTCTGCGTCCATGACGATGCTCAATGTGTGTAAGGTGGGGACGCTTGGACACAGCCCGGGGGCTGCGCCACACGTCAAACCGTGGATTTTCTCACGCCAGGAAGTCTTCGATCAGCTCGGCCAGCGCCTGGGGTTGATCGTGGTGCAGCATGTGGCCGGCTTGCTCGATGCGGGCGGTACGCACCTGGGCGATGCATTTCAGCCTTTCGTGGTATTCCTCCAGGGTGTAAGCGCCTTTCCACCAGCTGCTCAGCGAGTCGTCGCTGGCCTCGACCGACAGCACCGGCGCGGTGATGCGCTTCCAGACCTCCTGCATCTCGTCCCAGCGGTAGAGGTAGGGGTTGGTGACTTTGTGGGCGGCCTGGCCCAGGACATGCCACTGCCCCTGTTCGTCGGGCCGGGCCCAATGCTGTGCCAGCCACTGCGCCTTGTCGGCATCGAGGCGGGGGTTGGTCTTCATCAGGCGCCGGGCCACCGCTTGGGCGTCGGGGTAGGGCCGCAACGCCAGTTGTCCGGCGTGCAGGGCCTTGAGTTCATCCATCCACTTGGCGTAGCGTCCCGGGGCCTGGCTCGGTCGGGTCTGGGCCAAGCCAAAGCCCTCGAGATTGACCGCCCGGGCGATGCGCTCGGGCCGGGAGCCGGCATAGCACAGGCAGATGTTGCCGCCCATGCTGTGGCCGACCAGGTCAATGGCTTGGTCAGGGCAGAGGGCATCGATCAGAAAGTCCAGATCGGCCAGATAGTCGGGGAACCAGAAACTGTCGGTGAGCGCTTCGGTCAGGCCGAAGCCGCGCCAATCGGGCGCGATCACGCGCCGCCCGCGCATGAATTCGTCTGACAGTGCGTCGACCATGAACTGGTAGGACGCGCCCACATCCATCCAGCCGTGGACCAGCACCAGGGGCGGCAATTCGGGGCGCACCGGCCCCAGCGTCCACTGCAGGACGTGATAGTTCAGGCCACGGATAGGGACAAACGTGCTTTGGGCGCCGCGTTTTTCTTTGTACATTGCGGTGGTTTCATTTTGCCGGCGATGGCCGGAGCCGAGACCCTCATCATAAGGAGCCCCGAACCGATGCCGACGCTCAGCGCAGCTCGCCCCGATCACTCCGATCACCACGGCGCCATGCATCAGGGCCTGCGCTGGCAGGTCGACCAGGAATTCAACATCGCTCAGGTGTGTTCGCGGCGCTGGGCGCAGCGCCAGCCCGGGGCACCGGCCATCATCGAGCATCGGCAGGGACAGGCACCGCGTGTGCACAACTACGGTCAGTTGCAGCGCTCGGCCGACGCGCTGAGCCGGGTGCTCAGGGGCCTGGGCGTCAAGCGCGGCGACCGCGTGGCCATTGTGCTGCCGCAGCGCTTTGAGACGGCCGTGGCCTACATGGCCCTGCTTCAAATGGGCGCAGTGGCCATGCCGCTGTCGGTGCTGTTTGGCCCCGAGGCCCTGGCTTTCCGCTTGCAGGACAGCGAGGCGGTGGCCGCCATTGCCGATGCGCAGTCCATGCCGGCTTTGCGCGACTTGCGCGCCAGCTGTCCGGCGCTGCGTCACCTCATTGGTGTCGATGGGGCCGGCGGCGATGTCGACTATGCCAGCGCCCTGGCGGCTCAAAAGGCCCGCTATCAGGCGCTGCGCACCCGCGCTGAAGAGGCGGCTGTGCTGATTTACACCAGCGGCACCACCGGCCCGCCCAAGGGGGCGCTGATTCCCCACCGTGCGCTCATCGGTAACCTGACCGGCTTTGTGTGCAGCCAAAACTGGTTCGGTTTTGATGGCGTGACCAACGGCCGCTCCGAGGCGGTGTTCTGGTCGCCGGCCGATTGGGCCTGGACCGGCGGCCTGATGGATGCGCTCTTGCCTACCCTGTACTTCGGTCGCCCCATCGTGTCTTGTTCGGAGCGCTTTGGCGCCGAGATGGCTTTTGAGCTGATGCAGCAGCACGGCGTGACCCACACGTTTTTGTTCCCGACCGCGCTCAAGGCCATGATGAAGGCCTGCCCCCAGCCGCGTTCCCGTTATCGGCTGCAGTTGCAGGCCATCATGAGTGCGGGTGAGGCGGTCGGCGATGCGGTGTACGGCTATTGCCGCGACCAGTTGGGCGTGGTGGTCAATGAAATGTTCGGCCAGACCGAGATCAACTACATCGTGGGCAATTGCGCCATGCAATGGTCGCCTGACCCGCAGGGTGCGCCGCAAGCGGCCCGGCCGGAGCAGGCCCTGGGCTGGCCGGCCCGCCCCGGCAGCATGGGCAAGCCCTATCCCGGTCATCGGGTGGCGGTGATCGACGACGAAGGGCGGGAGTGCCCGGTCGGTGTGCCGGGTGATGTGGCTTTGCACCGCCTCGATGTTCACGGTCAGCCCGACCCGATTTTCTTTTTGGGCTACTGGAAGAACGAGCGGGCCACCCAGGGCAAGTTCACCGGCCCCTGGTGCCGCACCGGCGACCTGGCCCGGCGTGATGCCGACGGCTACCTTTGGTATGAGGGGCGTTCAGACGATGTGTTCAAGGCGGCGGGCTATCGCATCGGGCCCGGCGAAATTGAAAACTGCCTGGTCAAGCACGAGGCGGTGGCCAACGCTGCGGTGGTGCCCAAGCCCGACCGGGAGCGCGGCGCGGTGGTCAAGGCCTATGTGGTGCTGTCGGCCGACTACCAGGCCCGCCGCCCCAGTGGGACGGCTCGTGGCGCTTTTGACGCGGAAGTCACCGCCGCCTTGCAGGCCCATGTGCGCGGTTTGCTGGCGCCTTACGAGTATCCCAAAGAGGTGGAGTTCATCGATCAGTTGCCCATGACCACCACCGGGAAGGTGCAAAGGCGGGTGCTGCGCTTGCAGGAGGAAGAGCGCTTTCGGGCTTCGTCCCGATAAGCACAGGCCGGCCGATCGCAGGCCGCATCGCGCCGAGGGCGGCGCTCCCACAAGTCTGGGTGGCAGCCCTTGGTCGATCCTGTGGGAGCCGCGCCCTCGCGGCGATGGGGTGCCCTTGTAGGAGCCGCGCCCTCGCGGCGATGGGGCTTTGGCCAGACCTGCCCCTCTGAGGCCATGGGCGGCTTGGGCTGGCATTAAACTGCGCTTGCTAAGTGTTCTTAGCGATGTTTTTCAATCTCGGCACAAGGGCATGCACATGAATTTGATCTCCCTGGGCAGCAGCGACTTGAAGGTGACCCCGATCTGTCTGGGCACCATGACTTTCGGTGAGCAGGTCGACGAAGCGACCACCCATGCGATTTTGGATCGCAGTCTGGCGCTGGGCATCAACTTCATCGATACCGCAGAGATGTATTCGGTGCCGACCAAGGCCGAAACCTTTACCCGCACCGAAACCTATATTGGCAACTGGCTGGCGCGCAATCCCTCGGCCCGCCAGCGTCTGGTGATCGCGACCAAGGTGGCGGGCCCCGCCCGCATGGCCTGGGTGCGCGGTGGCAAGGCCGACCTCAGCGGCGAGGACATCATCGCCGCTTGCAACGCCAGTTTGCAGCGCCTGCGCACCGATGTGATCGACCTCTATCAGATCCACTGGCCGTCGCGTCATGTGCCGGCTTTTGGCCTGATGTACTTCGATCGCAGCAAGGACTTGCCGGTCACGCCCATCTTGGAGCAGTTGCAGGCCCTCGGTGAATTGGTCAAGGCTGGCAAGGTGCGCGCCATTGGTCTGTCCAATGAGACGCCCTACGGTGTGCATGAGTTCGTGCGACTGGCCGAGCAGCATGGCCTGCCTCGGGTGGCCAGTGTGCAAAACGTCTACTGCCTGGTCAACCGCACGGTGGACAACGCGCTCGACGAAAGCCTGTACCGCCTCAAGGTGTCGCTGCTGGCTTATTCGCCGCTGGCCTTTGGTTTGCTCACCGGCAAGTATGACGAGACCGGCACCGATCCGGACAAGGGCCCCAAGGGTGCACGCATCAGCAGCTATGAGTCGGTGCGCCAGCAGCGATGGGGCCGCCCGGCCGCCCTGGAGGCGGCGCGCCGCTACAACGCGCTGGCGCGCCAGCATGGCATGAGCCCCACGCAAATGGCGCTGGCTTTTTGCTACACCCGCCCGGTGGTGGCCAGCACCATCATTGGCGTGACCTCGGTCGCGCAGTTGGAAGAAGACGTCGCGGCCTGGGGCACCACGCTCTCGCCGGAGCTGCTCAAGGCCATTGATGACATCCGCTGGGAACTGCGCGACCCGGCGGTGTGAAGGCGCTGCCAGCAGACTGCACGCATGAGCAAGGCGGCTTCGACCAGTCAGACGCCGGCCACGCAGTGGCTGCGTGAGCATGGCGTGCCCTACACCGAGCACCCCTATGAATACTTGGAGCATGGCGGGGCCGAGCACAGTGCGCGGGTGCTGCAACTGGACCCCTTCAGTGTGGTCAAGACCCTGGTGATGCAGGACCAGGACGGCGCGCCCCTGATCGTGCTGATGCATGGCAACCGTCAGGTGTCGACCAAGAACCTGGCCCGGCAGATCGGGGCTAAAAAAATTGAGCCCTGCCCGCCGGAGGTGGCCCAGCGCCACAGCGGCTATCTGGTGGGGGGCACCTCACCCTTTGCCACACGGCGTTCGATGCCGGTCTACATCGAGGCTTCGATCTTGAGCCTGCCTAAAATCGCTATCAACGGGGGGCGCCGAGGCTTTCTGGTGGGCTTGGACCCGCAGGTCTGCGTGCAATGGCTCAAGGCCCAGCCGGTCAATTGCGCCATCGACAAATAAACATCCATCGTGAACGCTGCTGCTCCCATTCTTGTTGTTGTGCTGGCCTATTTGGTGGGCTCGCTGTCGTTTGCCGTGATCGTCAGCCGCTTCATGGGCTTGAGCGATCCGCGCAGTTATGGCAGCAAGAACCCGGGCGCCACCAATGTGCTGCGCTCGGGCAACAAGGCAGCGGCGGTGCTCACGCTGCTGCTCGATGCCGTCAAGGGCTGGCTGCCGGTGGCCTGCGTGGCCTGGCTGGGCCCCGCCTACGGCATGGGCGATGCGGTGTTGGCCGGCGTGGGGCTGGCGGCTTTCTTGGGCCACCTGTACCCGGTGTTTTTTCGATTTGCGGGCGGCAAGGGCGTCGCCACCGCCGCCGGCGTGCTCTTGGGGCTGCACTGGGCCCTGGGCCTGGCGGTTTTGATCACCTGGCTGCTGGTGGCTTATTTCAGCCGTTATTCGTCGCTGTCGGCCCTGGTCAGCGCCCTGGCCGCGCCCTTGATCTATCTGCTGGGTGATCGCGGTCTTTGGTACACCGACCCGCTCATCTTGGCCATGCTGGTGGTGATGAGCGCATTGCTGATCTGGCGCCACCGTCAGAACATCGGCAAGCTGATCCGGGGCGAAGAGTCCAAGATCGGCAGTAAATCCAAGTCCTGAGGCCTAGGATTCTGGTCGGCCTTCTGCCGCCCGGACTCCTAGCGGCTTGGCCAGCCCTGGCCGGATCAGTCGCGGAAGTTGTTGAAGCTCAGAGGCAGGTCTTTGACTTCCGCCCGGATCAGGGCCATCGCGCTTTGCAGGTCATCACGTTTGGCACCGGTCACGCGCACGGCGTCGCCCTGAATCGAGCCCTGCACCTTGAGCTTGCTGCCCTTGATGAGTTGCTGGATTTTCTTGGCATCCTCGCCGGCAATGCCGTTGCGCACTTTGGTGACCTGTTTGACCTTGTCACCGCCGATTTTTTCGACCTTGCCCAGATCCAGAAAACGCACGTCCACGCCGGCCTTGGCCAGCTTGTTGCGCAAGATGTCGTTGATCTGGTCGATCTGGAAGTCGCCGTCGCCGAGCAAGGTGATGTCCTTGTCTTTGATCTCGATGGCTGCTGCGGTGCCTTTGAAGTCAAAACGCGTGCCGATTTCTTTGGCGGCGTTTTCAACCGCGTTTTTGAGTTTGACCAGATCGGCTTCGAGGACGGTGTCGAAAGAGGGCATGACGGGCTCGCAGGTGGACAAATCGGGGTGCGACAATTCGTAAATGTTAGTCGAGAAACAGGTCGGACTTCAGCCGCACAACACCTTTGGCATCGCGGCCAGGGCGCAGGACTTGGTGCGCATCCGCAGTCAGGACGACCTGCTGGCGGTGCTGGCCGACCCCACCTTGAGTCAGCGCCCGAAGTTTGTACTCGGCGGGGGCAGCAACATTGTGCTGACCGGCGACGTCAAGGCCTTGGTGCTCAAGGTGGAGGTGCCGGGACTGCGCCTGGTGGGCCAGACCGACAAGGCCTGGGTGGTCGAGGCCGGTGCTGGCGAAAACTGGCACCATCTGGTGGCCTGGACCCTGGCGCAGGGCTGGCCCGGTCTGGAAAACCTGGCGCTCATTCCTGGCACCGTGGGGGCCTCGCCGGTGCAAAACATTGGTGCCTACGGGGTGGAGTTGCAGGACCGTTTTGAATCGCTCGATGCGGTCGATCTGGAGACCGGTCAGCCCTTCACGCTCGATGCGGCGCAGTGCGCTTTTGGCTATCGCGACTCGGTGTTCAAGCACACCGCCGCTAACCCGGTCGGCGGCCGCCGTGGCATGGGCTTGGCGGGCCGCGCCTTGATCTTGCGGGTGCGCTTTGCACTGCCCAAGGTTTGGCGGCCGGTGCTCGGCTACGCCGATCTCGAGCGCCGCATGGCTCAGGCGGGGGTGAGTGCCGGTCAGGTGACACCGGAGTTGCTGTTTCAGTGGATCTGCGAGATCCGGCGCGCCAAGCTGCCCGATCCGGCGATCATTGGCAATGCGGGCAGCTTTTTCAAGAACCCCACGGTCACGGCCGAGCAATGCGCTGACATCATCGCCCGCGACCCCAAGGTGGTGCACTACCCGATGCCCGATGGCAGCATCAAGCTGGCTGCGGGATGGCTGATTGACGCCTGCGGCTGGAAGGGCAAGACTGTGGGTCGGGCCGGGGTTTACGAAAAACAGGCGCTGGTCCTGGTCAATCGCGGGGGGGCCAGCGATCCGGTCACGGGCGGCGAGGTCATGACCTTGGCCCGCGCCATACAGACCAGCGTCTACGAGCGTTTTGGTCTGCGCTTGGAGCCTGAGCCGGTGGTCTTGTGACCAGGCCTTGATCCTGTTGGGTAGATCGCATTTTGAACGGAAAGGATCGCATGCAGACCGAACTGACCATACTCACCGGCCATTCCCGCGGCATGGGCCGTGCCATGGCGCGCAGCCTGCTGGCCGCAGGCCACACATTGTTGGGCATCTCGCGTGGTCGCCTCCAGGGCCTGGACCCTGGCGTTGGTGCGGCAGGCGAGCTGATCGAATGGCAGGCCGATTTGGCTGACGGCGCTGAGGTGGCCCGGCGGCTGCAGAGCTGGCTGGAAGGGCAGACGGCGCAAGACTGGCGCACGGTGACGCTGATCAACAACGCCGGGCTGATCCCGGCCATCGTGCCGCTGTCGCGTGCCGAACCTGACGATTTGGCGCGGGCCTTGCGCGTCGACCTGGAAACGCCGATGCAGCTGTGCGCGGCCTTTCTGGCGGCGACCGCCCAGTGGCCCGCGAAGCGACGCGTCCTCAACATCTCCTCCGGGCTAGGTCGCAAAGCCATGGCCTCGCAGTCGGCTTATTGCGCGGCCAAGGCGGGCATGGACCACTTCACCCGCTGTCTGGCGCTCGACGAGGCTCGCTTGCCCAATGGCGCGCGGGTGTGTTCATTGGCGCCTGGCGTGATCGACACCGAGATGCAGATTCAGCTGCGCGGCGCCCCGGACGCTGACTTCCCTGATCGGCCGGGTTTCGAGGGCCTGCATGCCAAGGGCATGCTGACCACGCCCGAGGCCGCGGCCGAGCGGCTGTTGGCCTATCTGGCGAGGCCAGACTTCGGCCAGGAGCCGGTGGCCGATGTGCGGGGTTGATGCCCGTCAAATTCAGATGGGAGTGGTGGGGTGCTTTGCGCAGCGAAATCAAGGAGGAGGGTCGGCACAGCCGGCCTGGGGGACATTCGCGGAGCAGAGTACCCCGGCGCTCCCATCGGCCCATGGCTTGGGCAGGCTACCCAGGACCTTGGCTGTTTACTTGAAGGATTGATCGCTGCCAGGCCTTCTGCGGGCGGTGCGCTTCCTTGTCCTTGAGTGGTACGCCGCCGCGCTGTACCTGGCTCCGCGAATGTCCCCCGAGTCGGCCCTCGGCCGCCTCTCCTCCTTGATTTCGCTGCGCCAGGCACAGCCCGTCGGCGTACTGGAGCGGACTGCGTTTCATGGAGCACTTTGAAGACACCCGGGGCAACTGACTGCTCTTCTCAGCAGCAGTCTGACTCAGATGGGAGCGGTGGGGTGCTTTGCGCAGCGAAATCAAGGAGGAGGGCCGGCACAGCCGGCCTGGGGGACATTCGCGGAGCAGAGTACCCCGGCGCTCTCATCGGCCCACGAACTTCTTCCGCCTGTTCAAGCCGCAAATTGACCCGGCGGCCGCATCTTCACGCGGCCCTGCGGGAAACAGCCCGCCAGCTCTAAAAGGGGCTCTGAGCTGTGAGGACGCGTTCGCCGGCTTACTTGCTGCCTTCGAGCTTGAAAATCTGCGGGCCGTCGCCCACCGACAGCAAGCCTGTGTGGGCATAAATGCCCAATTTGGCGCGGGTGTCGGTGATGTCGAGGTTGCGCATGGTCAGCTGGCCGATGCGGTCCAGGGGGCTGAAGGGTGCGTCTTCGACTTTCTCCATCGACAGGCGCTCGGGCGCGTAAGTCAGATTGGGACTTTCGGTGTTCAGGATGCTGTAGTCGTTGCCACGGCGCAGCTCCAGGGTGACGGTGCCGGTCACGGCGCGTGCCACCCAACGCTGGGCGGTTTCGCGCAGCATGATGGACTGCGGGTCGAACCAGCGACCTTGGTAGAGCAGGCGGCCGAGCTTGAGGCCGTTGATGCGGTACTGCTCGATCGTGTCTTCATTGTGAATGCCAGTGACCAGACGCTCATAGGCGATGTGCAGCAGGGCCATACCGGGCGCTTCATAGATTCCGCGGCTCTTGGCTTCGATGATGCGGTTTTCGATCTGGTCGCTCATGCCCAGACCGTGGCGACCACCGATCTCGTTGGCCTTGAGAAACATCGCCACCGGGTCGGCGTATTCCACGCCGTTGAGGGCGACCGGAATGCCTTCTTCAAAGCGCAC
>JAXITB010000077.1:0-8954 GCA_034680305.1 Polaromonas sp.
CCCCGGTACTCACCGTGAAAGGGTGATGTCCTAGGCCTCTAGACGATAGGGTCAAAACCTTTGGACTTCGACTGGTGGAGGTAAGCGGGATCGAACCGCTGACCTCTTGCATGCCATGCAAGCGCTCTCCCAGCTGAGCTATACCCCCTTGATCACAGGGCCAGTCTGACTGCTCAAACCGACTCTGGAACTGTCGAGCCTCAAATTATAGCCCGAAAAATTCGGGCCGTCATAGCCCTGTCGGGTTTTTCAGGCGCTGCAGCACCAAATTGCGATCCATCAACTCGATGACCGCATCCAGGGACGGGGTCTGGGGCGTGCCCAAGAGCGCCACCCTCGCGGGCATGGCCAGTTGCGGCATCTTGAGCCCGGCACCCTTGAGCACCTGGGCCATGGCCGCTGCAATGCCGGCACGGCTCCAGTCGCTGCCCTCCAAGGCATCGGCCAATTGCCCCAAGACGACCACGATCTCGGGTGTGAGGAATTTGTCGCGGTCTTCCTGCGTCGCAAGGCCGCCCTGCTCGACCAAAGCCAGCCAGTGGGCCAACTCCACCAAGGTGCTGCAACGGTCCTTGAACAGTGCGCAGGCCCGGGCGGCGCGCTCGGCGTTCATCTGCACCGAGCGGGCGGCCAGAAAAGGCTGAACCGACTGCGCGAGCCGGTCATCGGCCGTGGCCTTGAGGTGCTGGGCATTGACCCAGCGCAGCTTGGCCTCATCGAACTGCGCCGCGCTCTTGCCCAGATGATCGAGGTCGAACCATTGAAGAAACTGCTCGCGGCTGAAGATCTCGTCATCGCCGTGACTCCAGCCCAGGCGCGCCAGGTAATTGACCATGGCATCGGGCAAGAAGCCCTCGCTGGCATAGGCGGTGACGGGCTTGGCGCCATTGCGCTTGCTCATTTTTTCGCCCTGCTCATTGAGCACCGTCGGCAGGTGGGCGTAGACCGGCGGCTCATGGCCCAGGGCGCGGAAGATGTTGATCTGCCGGGGCGTGTTGTTCACATGGTCATCGCCGCGAATGACATGGGTAATCGCCATGTCAATGTCGTCGACCACCACGCAAAAGTTGTAGGTCGGCGTGCCATCGGGGCGCGCGATAACCAGGTCGTCGAGCTCGTCGTTGCTGATGGCGATTCGCCCCTTGACCTTGTCGTCCCAAGCCACCTCGCCGCCCAGCGGGTTCTTGAAACGCAGCACCGGCTCCACGCCCGCTGGCACGGGGGGCAGTGTCTTGCCGGGCTCAGGCCGCCAGGTGCCGTCGTAACGCGGTTTGAGCTTGGCCGCCATCTGCCGCTCGCGCAGGGCGTCCAGTTCTTCGATGCTCATGTAGCAGGGGTAGACCATGCCACGTTCACGCAGTTGCCCCAGCACCGCCCGATAGCGGTCCATGCGCTGCATCTGGTAGTAGGGCCCTTCGTCGTAATCCAGACCCAGCCAGCGCATCCCTTCAATGATCACGTCGACCGCCGCCTGGGTCGATCGATCGAGGTCCGTGTCCTCAATGCGCAAGATGAAATCGCCCCCCTTGGCGCGGGCAAAAGCCCAGGGATACAGGGCCGAACGAATGTTGCCCAGGTGAATGAAGCCGGTGGGCGAAGGGGCAAATCGGGTGCGTATGCGTTGGGTCATGTCAGGCTCAGGCAATGGCAGAAAGGCCCCGGACCAGATCGGCCTGGATGTCATCGAGGTGCTCGAGACCGACGGCGATGCGAACCAGACCTTGCGTGATGCCGGCCGCCTGCCGCTGCGCCTCGGTGAGTCGGCCATGCGAGGTGCTCGCCGGGTGGGCCACCAGGGTCTTGGTGTCACCCAGATTGGTCGACAGCGACAAGACCTGCAGTTGATCGAGCAGGCCGAAAGCGCGGGCACGGGCCTGCTCCGGGCTGGCGCCGCCGACGTCGAAGGCGATGACCGCCCCGCCCAAGCCCGACTGCTGCCTCATGGCCAGAGCATGCTGGGGGTGCTCGGTCAGACCCGGGTAGTGCACCCGCGCGACCTGCGGCTGACTACACAACCAGTGCGCCAGCGTCAAGGCCTGGGCACTTTGGGCCTTGACCCGCAGGCTCAGTGTCTCCAGGCCCTTCAAGACCACCCAGGCGTTAAATGGCGCCAGGGTCATGCCGGCGCTGCGCAAGATGGGCATGAACTTGTCGTTGATCAGGGCACTGCTGCAGCACAGGGCGCCGGCCATCACGCGGCCCTGGCCGTCGAGGTACTTGGTGCCCGAGTGCATGACGATGTCAGCGCCCAGGCGCACCGGTTGCTGCAGCGCGGGCGTGGCAAAACAGTTGTCCACCGCCAGCAGCGCGCCGGCCTGATGGGCCACATCGGCCAGCGCGGCGATGTCGCACACCTCGGTCAGGGGATTGGTCGGGGTTTCGGCAAACAGCAGGCGGGTATTGGGTCGCACCGCCCGGCGCCACTCGTCGACATCGGTCTGCGAAACAAAGCTCGACTCCACGCCAAACTTGCCGAATTCACCACCGATGAGTTTGATGGTCGAGCCAAACACCGAGCGTGAACAAATCACATGATCGCCCGCCTTGAGCAGTCCCATGCAGAGCATCAAGATGGCCGACATGCCGCTGGCAGTGGCTATGGCGCTTTCAGTGCCTTCCATCGCAGCCAGGCGCTTTTCAAAGCTGGCCACCGTCGGGTTGCCGTAACGGGCATAGGTGAAGCCCTCCTCCTCATTGGCAAAACGCGCTGCAGCCGACTGGGCGCTGGGTTGCACATAGCCACTGGTGAGGTAGAGGGCTTCGGAGTTTTCGCCGTACTGGCTGCGATCGAGCGCAGCGCGCACGGCCAGGGTATCGATGTGAAGCGACGGATCAGTCATGACGGAACTTTCTGGGCTGGCCTTCAGGCCACCTGTGCATTGGGTAAGGTCAAGCGGGACGAGTCGGCGCCGCCATCTTCGTCGGCATCGACACGCTGCTCATTCATGCGTGCGATCGACTCGGGCGTCACGTCACCGGTGATGTAGACGCCATCAAAGCAAGAGGCATCAAAGCCGTCGAGCTTGGAATTGAGAGAACCAATGGCCCGCTTCATGCCTTCGACGTCCTGGTAAATCAGCGCGTCACAGCCAATGAGTTCCCGCACCTGCTCGACGCTGCGGTTATAGGCCACCAGTTCATCGCTGGTGGGCATGTCAATGCCATAGACGTTGGGAAAGCGCACCGGCGGGGCGGCGCTGGCCAGATAAACCTTGCGCGCGCCCGCATCGCGGGCCATTTGCACGATCTCGCGGCTGGTGGTGCCCCGCACGATGGAGTCGTCGACCAGCAAGACATTGCGGCCCTTGAATTCGCTGGCAATCACGTTGAGCTTCTGACGCACCGATTTCTTGCGCACGCCCTGCCCCGGCATGATGAAGGTGCGGCCCACATAGCGGTTCTTCACAAAGCCTTCTCGGTAGGCAATGCCCAGGAGGTGGGCCAGTTGGGTGGCGCTCGGTCGGCTCGATTCGGGGATCGGAATGACCACATCGATGTCACTGGGGGGCACGGTCGAAATCACCCGCTTGGCCAGCGTCTCCCCCAGATTGAGCCGGGCCTGGTAGACCGAAATCCCGTCGAGCATGGAGTCTGGCCGGGCCAGGTAGACGTATTCAAAGATGCAGGGCATCAGCCGAGGATGCTCGGCGCATTGGGCGCTGTGCAACTGCCCCTGCAGGTCAATGAAGACCGCCTCACCGGGCTGCAAATCACGCTCGAACTGATGGCCTGTGCCTTCGAGGGCCACCGATTCACTGGCCACCACCCGAGTTTGACCCTGCCGGCCCAGGCACAGCGGCCGAATGCCGAAGGGATCGCGAAAGGCCAGCAAGCCATGGCCGGCGATCATCGCCACCACCGCATAGGACCCACGCAGGCGCCGGTGTACACCACGCACCGCCTCAAACACATCGGCCGGCGCCAGGGGCAGGCCGCGCGTGGTTTTCTCCAGTTCATGGGCCAACACGTTGAGCAAGACCTCCGAGTCGCTCTCGGTGTTGATGTGACGATGATCCACAGAAAACAGCTCGGCCTTGAGCGCGGCCGCATTGGTCAGGTTGCCGTTATGCACCAGCACCAAGCCAAAAGGCGCGTTCACATAAAACGGCTGAGCCTCTTCTTCGCTGAAGGCATTGCCCGCCGTGGGGTAGCGCACCTGCCCTAGCCCGATGTTGCCCGGCAAAGCCCGCATGTTGCGGGTACGGAACACGTCCTTGACCATGCCTTTGGCCTTGTGCATGAAGAACTTGCGCCCCTGCTGCGTGGCAATGCCTGCCGCGTCCTGACCGCGGTGCTGTAACAGCAGCAGGCCGTCGTAGATCAGCTGATTGACAGGCGCATCACTGACAACGCCGAGAATGCCGCACATAGTTCGATCCGTTCTTCAATTCAAAAATCGGCCCACAGAATCGGGCAAGACCGGCTTGAGACCAGCCAGCGCCAGCGCCAGCACCGGCGCCCCGGCCGACTGCTGCCAGACCTCGTTTCGCTTCAGCGGGGTGAGGTCAACCACCACGGCCACCGCCAACAAGATCACGATGCCGCGCAAGGCACCAAAGGCCGCACCCAAAATCCGGTCCACGGGACGAAGCCCGACCACGGAGACCACTTTGCGCACCAGGGCGGCGAGCAAGCCAGCCAGCATCACGGCCAGGATGAAAGTCAGGGCAAAAGAAGCCGCATAACGCACCGAATCGGACAGCCCCTGCAGGGGCAAGTAGACGCCGACGGTGGGTGCAAGCCACTGGGCCAGAAAAAACGCGGCGATCCATCCCAGCAAGGACAGCACTTCGAACATGAGCCCGCGCCACAAGCCGACCACCGCCGAGAACACCAAGACGCCCAGCAAGATCCAGTCAATGCCGGTCATCACGCCCTCAAAGCACCAGGATGGAAGCCGGCAGATCCAGCGACTTGATCTTGGCCGCGGCCTGCTCAGCCTCGGTGCGGTTGGCAAAGGGGCCCACCCGGACACGCGTGCGCTTGCCTTCTTTGGTCTCGATCACCTGGGTATAAGTCTTGAGCCCGGCTTTCTCAAGCTTCTGGCGAACCTCGCGGGCCTTGCCCAGATCCGCATAGGCCCCTACCTGAACCACCACCCTCGCCTCAGAGGCGGCCGCCTGTGCGGCGGGCTTGCCATCGAGCAGTTCACGCGCCCGCTGGCCATCGCTGCGCTCGGCCTTGGGAGCCGACTCCGGCGCCGCAGCAGCCGGGGGAGTGACCACTTTGCCCGAGACGATTTCTTCTTTGGCTTCGAGGCTGGCCTGCGGCGCCACCGGCTGGGCCGGTGCGGGCTCAGCTGCAGCGACAGGCGCGGCCGCCGCGGGCGGCGCCACGGTGCCGGTACTCGGCACAGCGGGGATGGGCGAACCTGGCTTGATGGCACTGCGCGACGGAATCTCGATGGCGATGTCCACCGGCACCGGGCGAGGCTGACTGTCAAACAGCAGGGGAAATCCGACCACGCCCAGCAAGACCAAGACGGCCGAGCCGATGAGCCGCTGGCGAGCCCGCCGGCGCACCACCTCCACGCTCTCGGTCGCTGCGGCGGCACCCGCCTTGGGTTTGGAGGTCCGACCGCGGCGGAAACTGAAAAAGGACATGGGCAACAAGCGGTTGATTTACGGGTTGCGCCAACCCGCCTTGCCGCGAATCAATCGCTCAAATGCCGGGCCGACAAACGGGGCAAGCCGTCCCTGAGAACGCCACCCACAGTCAGGAAGGATCCGAAGACAATGATTCTATCAGCGGGGTCTGCTTCGGACACTGCAGCTTGCAGTGCTTCTACCGGGCCAGCATGACCCGTGGCACTGACATCCGCACGCCTGTCCGGGCCGGCGAGCCAAGCGGCCTGCAAACGGGCGGCGGTCTCGGCGCGTGCGATGGGCAGGTCGCAGAAATACCACCGGTCAATCAGGGGGCCAATGCGTGCCAGCATGGCCGCCAGGTCCTTGTCGGCCATGGCACCAAACACCGCATGCGTGCGGGGATAGAAACCCATGGCGTCGAGGTTTTCGCTCAAGGCCGCGACCGAGTGCGGGTTATGGGCCACATCAAGCACCAGGGTCGGCTGCCCCGGAACGATCTGAAACCGCCCTGGCAACTCCACCAGCGCCAGGCCGTTCCTCACGGCCTGGGCGGTGACCGGCAGCCGATCCCACAGCGCGGCCAGCGCGGCCAGCACGCCAGAGGCATTGAGCAACTGATTGGCCCCGCGCAGAGCGGGGTAGGCCAGTCCCGAATAGCGCTTGCCCCGGCCGCTCCAGCCCCATTGCTGCTTGTCGCCGGCAAATTGGAAATCGGGACCGACCTGCCAGAGGTCGGCGCCGAGCAGGCGGGCAGCCTGGATCACGCTTTGGGGCGGCGCCGGATCACTGACGATGACCGGCTTGCCCGCGCGGATGATGCCGGCCTTCTCACGACCGATCGACTCGCGGTCCGGGCCGAGAAACTCCATATGGTCCAGGTCGATGCTGGTGATGATGGCGCAGTCGGTATCGATCAGATTGACCGCGTCGAGCCGTCCGCCCAGACCCACCTCCAGGATGACCACATCGAGTTCCGCCTGGGCCAAGACCGAGAGAAACACCAGGGTGGTGAATTCAAAATAGGTCAGCGAGATCTCTCCGCGCACGTCCTGCGGGCGGCCTGGCAGATGTCGCAGGTCCAGGCCCAGCCGCGCTCGCTCGACCGCCTGAAAGTGCGGCAACAAGACCTCGGCCTGCACCGGGTCCCCCCGCAGCCGGCAGCGTTCTTCAAAATGGACCAGATGCGGCGAGGTGTACAAGTCCACCCGATAGCCCGACTGCATCAAGATGGATTCAAGCATGGCGCAGGTCGAGCCCTTGCCGTTGGTGCCAGCCACCGTGATCACCGGCACGTTAAACCGCAAACTCATGCGGTGGGCCACAGCCCGCACACGCTCCAGGCCCATGTCTATGCCCTTGGGATGGATGCGCTCACAGTGCGCCAGCCAGAGGTCGAGCGTCGGGAAAGATTCCATGGCGCCATTGTGATGCAGGACAGGCCTGACCCACAGGCGGGGATAGGCCCCACGGCCGCTGTAGAGCTCGCCGAGCTGTCAAAATCCAGCCATGATCACGGTTTACGGCATCGCCAATTGCGACACGGTTAAGAAAGCAAGAGCCTGGCTCGATGGTCGGGGCATCCCCTACCAGTTTTACGACTTCAAGAAATCTGGCGTCACCCACACCCAAGTTCGGGCTTGGGCTGAATCGGTCGGATGGGAAAAGCTGCTCAACCGCCAGGGCACCACTTGGCGCAAACTTAGCGCCGAAGAGCAAGCCAGCGTGATCGATCAGAACAGCGCGATGGCACTGATGGTGCGGCAGCCGAGCCTGATCAAACGACCCGTGGTTCAATGGCCAGACCAAATCGGCGTGGGCTTCAAAATAGACGCGTGGGAGGAGCTGGCACGACAATCGTAAGCCGGCTTTACCAGAGGTTTACCCAAGCTTGTTAACCAAACGTACCGCCCAAACGTTAACTCCCATACCAGCGCCGGGTGCGGGTCCTGCCGCAGGACTCGGCCCCACTGGTTCCAGCGACAACTCCAGGAGAAACGCATGAAGAAAAAGAACTTCGCACTGGTGGCCCTGGCCCTGACCGGCAGCATGGCCAGCATGCCTGGCTCGGCCCAGGAGGTGATGGCCCGGGTCCTATCGAGCACCGCTGTCATGCAGCAAGTGGCCGTTCCGCGCCAGGTCTGCACCACGCAGCAGGTCATTCAGCAAGGCCAACCCTCGGGCGCAGGCGCTGCCATGGGCGCGATCGCAGGTGGTGCGGTGGGCAACGCCATTGGAGACGGCTCCGGCCGGGCACTGGCCACCATGATCGGTCTGGTCGGTGGTGCCATGCTGGGCAACAAAATCGAGGGCACCCGGGACGAGGTACGCAACGTGCAACAGTGCACCACCCAGACCACCTACGAAAGCCGGGTGCTGCACTACGATGTCATTTACGAGTACGATAACAAGCGATACAGCATCAAAATGCCCAACGACCCGGGCTCCCATGTCCGATTGCAACTCAATCCCATGGGTGCAATTCCGGGCGGATCGTCCAACACCACCACCTTCACCAGCCCGGTTTCGGTGGCGCCGGCCCCGGTCACCACCGTGACCTACATGCAAGCGGCACCGGTCTACGTGGCACCGGTCTACGTGGCACCGGTCTACGTGGCACCGGTCCATGCGGCTCCGATTCATGTTCACCCCGCAGCCGCCTTCTCGGTTCACCCAGGGGCCGCCTTCACGGTTTACCCTTCGGCGCGTTACGCCCCGGTGGCCCCGATCAGCCTGACCATCCACGGCGGCCATCGGCACCACAAGCGCCACTGGCACTGAAACCGAGGCTGTCCCGTGAGCGGGGACGGCCCAAGGCTGCCCCCTATGGGCCATGCGGGTGCTGCTGACCCATCGGATCGTGCAAAAGCCAGGCAGGGAGCCATGACCTAAAATCCGCCTCCCGCCTGATTTGGGCACCGAATTTCCCGATGGATTTCCCATGAGCACCGCGCAACTGAACAACGTCAGCGTCAACACCCAGGCCAATGTCTACTTTGACGGCAAGTGCGTCAGCCACGGCATCACCCTGGCCGATGGCACCAAGAAATCGGTCGGGGTCGTGCTGCCCGCCACCCTGACCTTCAACACCGGCGCCCCTGAAATCATGGAATGTGTGGCCGGAAGCTGCGAGTACAAACTGGCTGGCAGCAACCAATGGCTGCACTCCGGCCCAGGCCAGAGCTTTCGCATTCCAGGGCAATCGAGCTTCGAGATCCGCGTGACCGAGGCTTACCACTACATCTGCCATTTCGGCTGATCGCCCTGGCGGCCTGGCCGAGCTGAACGGCCAGGTCGTGTTTTCCGCATCCCGTAGACCCCACGCCCGCCCCGCCAGCGAGCCCACATCATGAGCACCATCTTGCAACA
>JAXITB010000078.1:0-8899 GCA_034680305.1 Polaromonas sp.
CCCGGGCCGTGGGCTGGCGCCGCCCAATGGTGGAAATGATCTCATGGTCAATGTCGATTTACATGCGATTTAGCCGAGCCACATTGTCCAGAAATTGCCAGGCCGTCTCGGTGCTCAGGTGGATCAGGGCGTAGATGGCCTGATGCAGCTGAGACTCGACCAGCCCACCCATCTCCAGCACATGGGTGGAAATGGAGTTCAGTTCAGCATCAAACTGACTGGAAATATGCTTGTCACCCATCGTCAATCCCCTAGTTAAATCGATCAATCAACCGAAGCGGCCAGTGATGTAGTCTTCCGTCTCGGTGCGCTTGGGTTTGAAGAAAATCTGCTGCGTCTCGCCAAACTCGATGAGCTCGCCCAGGTACATATAGGCGGTGTAGTCGCTGCAGCGAGCCGCCTGTTGCATGTTGTGGGTCACGATGGCGATGGTGTAGTCCTTCTTGAGCTCATTGACGAGCTCTTCCACCTTGCCGGTGGAGATCGGGTCGAGCGCCGAGGTGGGTTCATCGAGCAAGAGCACCGAGGGCTTGACCGCCACGCTGCGCGCAATGCACAGGCGTTGCTGCTGTCCACCCGACAGGCTCATGCCATTTTGACCCAGCTTGTCCTTGACCTCACCCCACAGAGCTGCCTTGGTCAGCGCCCACTCGACACGGTCGTCCATCTCGCTGCGGCTGAGGTTCTCATAGAGTTTGACGCCAAAGGCAATATTGTCGTAAATCGTCATCGGGAAGGGCGTCGGCTTTTGGAACACCATACCGATGCGCGCGCGCAGCAGGTTCAGGTCCTGTTTGGGATCCAGAATGTCCTGGCCATAAAAATTGATCTGCCCTTCGGCACGCTGACCCGGATAAAGGCTGTACATCCGGTTGAAGGTGCGCAGCAAGGTGGATTTGCCGCAGCCCGACGGCCCGATGAAGGCGGTGACCTTGCGCTCAGCAACATTCATGCTGACATTCTTCAGTCCCTGGAACTTGCCGTAGAAGAAATTCAGGTTGCGCACCTCCAGAGCGTTAGGGAGTGCATCGACAGTTGGACTGGCCATGGCGGTTTGGTTCATGATGAGGTCCTAGTTTCTTGGGGCATCAAGCCTTGGCTTTGTCGCGGAAAAAGATACGCGCCAGGATGTTGAGGAACAAAACGGTCAGTGTGATGATCAAGGCACCCGCCCAAGCCAAGCGGATCCAGTTTTCATAAGGACTCATGGCGAACTGGAAAATCACCACCGGCAAATTGGCCATGGGTCGGCCGAGGTCGGTGCTGAAAAACTGATTGTTCAAAGCGGTAAACAGCAAGGGGGCCGTCTCGCCGGAAATTCGGGCGATGGCCAGCAGCAAACCGGTGATCACACCGCTGCGGGCAGCGCGCAGGGTGACCATGGTGGTGACCTTCCAGCGGGGCGCCCCCAAAGCAAAGGCCGCCTCGCGCAGGCTACCGGGCACCAGTCGCATCATGTTCTCCGTGGTCCGCATTACCACTGGAATCGCAATCAGAGAAAGCGCCAGGCTTCCCGCATAGCCCGAAAAATTACCGACCGTAGCCACCGCAATGGCGTAGACAAACAAGCCCAGCACAATGGATGGTGCAGACAGCATGATGTCGGTGATGAATCGGGTGAATTCAGCCGTTCTGCTGGTATCACCAAACTCGGTCAGATAGATACCGGCCAGAATACCCACCGGTGTGGACACCAGCACCGCCAGTCCCACAATCATGAGGCTGCCGACCATGGCGTTGCGCAAGCCCCCACCCTCGGAGCCCGGCGCGGGCGTGTCGTTGGTAAAAATGGCCCAGTTCAGTGCAGCCAAGCCGTTGCCGAAAAGCACGACCAGGATCCAGAGCAAGGCCACCAGACCCAAAATCATGGCCACCATCGACAGCACCAACCCGATCTGGTTGGCGCGCCGGCGCTTGGCGTAAAGCTGTGAAGAATTCGTCGCCATCACAATCTCCTTGGTACGGGGCCGCTCACGCACCCTTAGAGCGCTCGGCGCGGATGATCATCCACTTGGCCAGGGCCAAGACCACGAAGGTGATGACAAACAGCAAAAAGCCCAAGGCAAACAGGGTGTTGAAGTGCAGGCCCTCGGCTTCGCCAAACTCATTGGCCAACACCGACGCGATGGAGGTGCCTGGCGAAAACAAAGAGACCGGCATGCGGTTGGCGTTACCGATCACGAAAGTCACCGCCATGGTCTCGCCCAGAGCCCGGCCCATGCCGAGCATGATGCCGCCGATGACCCCTTTCTGGGTGTAGGGCAGCACCACCTTGCGGACCACCTCCCAAGTGGTACAGCCCAAGCCATAGGCCGACTCGCGCAAGATCGATGGCGTGATCTCGAAGACGTCACGCATCACCGCTGCAATGAAGGGCAGCACCATGAAGGCCAAGATGATGCCGGCGGCCAAGATGCCCAGTCCGTTGACGGCACCACCGAAGAGCCAGCCCACCAGGGGCAGGCCGCCAAGCACCGATTGCAGTGGCACCTGCAGGTAATCGGCAAACACCGGCGCAAAGACAAACAGGCCGAACATCCCGTAAATGATGGAAGGAATGGCTGCAAGCAGTTCAATGGCCACCCCCAAGGGGCGGCGCAGCCACACCGGGCAGGTCTCGGTCAGGAACAAGGCGATGCCAAAGGCCAGCGGCACCGCAATCAACATGGCCAGCCCCGCACTAATGACGGTTCCCACGATGGCAATGGCGGCCCCGAACTCCTCGTTGATGATGTCCCACTCCACGTACCAGATGAAGTGCGCGCCGAACTTGGCAAAAGTGGGCCAAGCGTTCACGAACAGCGAGACGATGATGCCCGCCAGGGCCAAGAGAACCAACAGCGAAAAAGCCTGGGTCAATCGATGAAACACCATGTCCTGCAGGTGCTGTCTCTTGGCGATGGCGGTCATGCTCGCGCTGGGTGCGTGATCAGCCGATGGGGTGGTACTGCTTGTCATAGTTGATACATTCGCCGACATATGGGCCACCTGCTATGTTATGCGCTCAGACGACGTTCTGGGCGCCGGCGACGTCGGCACCACCGAAGCCCCAGGGCCGGCTCCAAGAAGCCGACCCCAGCTGCCTCACTTGTTATTGATCTGCGACCAGACCCGCTGACGGATTTGGTTGGTCAATGCATCGGGCAGGGGCACATAGTCCAGTTCCGCGGCCATGGTCTTGCCATTTTTGAAGGCCCAGTCAAAGAACTTGAGCACCTCGGCCGATTCAGCCTTGTTGGCCGGCTGCTTGTACATCAGGATGAACGAGGCCGTGGTCACGGGGTAAGCCTTGGCGCCGGGTTGGTTGACGATGGACAGACCCATGCCAGGCACGCTGAACCAATCGGCACCAGCAGCGGCGGCAGCAAAAGTTTCGTCATCGGGCATCACATACTGGCCGTCGCGGTTTTGCAGGGCCATGGCCGGGATCTTGTTGCGCTTGGCGTAGGCATATTCCACATAACCCAAAGCGCCTTTGGTGCGGCTGACGTTGGCGGCCACCCCCTCATTGCCTTTGCCGCCCACCGAGGTGGGGGCAGGCCACTTCACGGCAGCGCCCTTGCCTACCGTGTCGGCCCATTCCTTGCTAACTACCGACAGGTAGTCGGTCCAGTTGAAGGTGGTGCCAGAACCATCGGCACGGTGGACGATGGTGATGGCCATGTCGGGCAGCTTCTTGCCCGGGTTGAGCGCGGCCAGCTTGGGGTCGTTCCACTTGGCGATCTTGCCCATGAACATTTCGGCCAGCACCGGGCCGGTCACGCGCAGGTCGCCGTTGTTGAAGCCTTCCAGATTGAACACAGGAACCGTGCCACCGATGATGGCGGGGAACTGCACCATGCCGTCCTTGTCGAGATCGGCGCCGCTGACCGGCGCATCGCTGGCTCCGAAAGCCACGGTCTTGGCGCGAATCTGGCGAATACCGCCCGACGAGCCGATCGACTGATAGTTCAGGCCGGTTCCGGTCTGTTTTTTGTAGGCCTCGGCCCACTTGGCGTAAATCGGGAAGGGGAAGGTCGCACCAGCGCCCGTGATGTCGGCCGCCACGGCAGTACCGAAAGTCAGGCCGGTGATGGCTGCCAGGGTGGCAGAACGCAGGAAGTGACGTTTGGAGATCATTGAAGAGTCCTTATTGCAGGGAAGAAAAACCAATGGAGGCGAATTTAGGCCGCTCGTGTGACATTAATGTGACAAGCGCATCTTTTTGCAGGTCGGGAAAGCCGGCTCATTGAGTGCAGCGCCCCAAGACAGCCCCCACCCGTCACCATGTCGTCATAAATCGGCCATAACATTGACACATCTATTTCATGATGTACCGCTGAAGCGATCACCTCCAAGCCCCATGCAAGACGGAACCCGACTGGCAGCCGTAGACCTCGGCTCCAACAGCTTCAGGCTGGAAATTGGCCAACTCGACCACGGGCTGATCCGCCGCACCGACTACCTGAAGGAGACGGTGCGACAAGGCGGTGAACTCGACGCCGACCGCAATCTCACCCCGCAGGCCATGCAGCGGGGCTGGGACTGTCTGGCCCGTTTTGCGGAAAGGCTGGCCGGCTTCAAGAAACAGCAGGTGCGGGCGGTGGCCACGCAGACCCTGCGCGAGGCCCGCAATCGGGAAGAATTCTTGGTCCGCGCCAAACAGATCCTGGGCTTTCCCATCGACGTGATTCCCGGCCGGGAAGAGGCGCGACTCATTTATCTGGGCGTCGCCCATCTGCTGCCGCACAGCGACGAGCGGCGACTGGTGATTGACATTGGCGGGCGATCGACCGAGATGATCCTCGGCCAGCACCTGCAGGCGCAGGCCGTCGATTCGTGGCGGGTGGGCAGTGTCACCTGGTCGATGAAGTACTTTCCAGAAGGCGTATTCAGCGAAAGCGCCTTTCAGATGGCCGAGGTCGCGGCCAAGGCGGTCCTCGAGGAGGCCCTACCCACCTTTTCCCGACAGCACTGGGACACCGCCTACGGCTCCTCGGGTACGGTCAATGCCATCGCCGATGCCTTGCAGGCCAGCGGCTGGCCCAGTGACACCATCGATCAGGACGCCCTGGACTGGCTGCAAGAGCGGCTGCTGCGGGCCCAGAGCGCCGACCGCCTCAAGCTCGAAGGTCTGAAGGAAGACCGCCGGGCCGTCATCGGCGGCGGTGTCAGCGTGCTCAGGGCGGTGTTCGCCCTGCTTGACATCCAAGAAATGAAGCCGGCCGAGGGCGCGCTGCGACACGGCGTGCTGTATGACCTGATCGATCGGCAAGACGCACAAACCGACCTGCGGTCACGCACCGTCGAACGACTGATGCGCAAGTTTGCGGTCGACCCCCAGCAAGCCCGTCGGGTCAGCCAGACCGCCCAAAGCCTACTTGGACAAGCCCCGCCAGCGGCCGAGCTGCCTCGCCTGGCCCGCAAGCTCCATTGGGCCGCGCAATTACATCAGATCGGCTGTCATGTGTCGCACCAGGAGTACCACAAGCACGGCGCCTACATTCTGGACCATGCCGATGCGCCTGGTTTTTCCCTAGAAGAATTGCATCGTCTGAGTCAACTGGTGCTCGGTCACCGGGGCAAGCTGCGCAAGATGGAGCCCTGGTTCGACGATCCAGTGTTCATGCGCCAATTACTGGCGCTGCGCCTGGCGGTGATTTTGTGCCACGCCCACCGCGACCCCGACCTGCAAGGGCTGCGCCTCCAAGACGATGGCACGCAAGTTCAGTTGCATCTGCAAGCGCGCTGGACCAGCGATTACCCGCAGTCCATGCACCTGCTGCAGGAAGAGGTGACGGCCTGGCAAAAGACGCCCTGGGCTCTGGCACTGGCGTGAAGTGGGCCGCCTGGAGCAGCCTCAGTCAGCGCCCGGAGCGCAGGACTTGAAGGGCCCTTAAAAACGGTATAAACTGTTTATACCGTTTTTTAAGGAGTCCTTCATGGCCACCACCACTGGCAAAGCCCGCCCAGCATCCAAGACGATTGGTCAATCTGTAGCCGCCCGCAAGACAGCCACCGCTGCCAAACGCGCGCCTGCCAAAAAGGCGGCGGCATCCACCAAGAAAGCACCGGCAGCAGCCAAAAAAGCACCTGTACCTGCCAAGAAAGCACCAGCAGCAGCCAAGGCACTTGCTGTACCTGCGCCCAGCCCAGCAGCGCCGGCCGTCAAGCCAGCCCCGGCTGAAAAACCCAAAGTCGACAAGCCCAAAAAGCCCAAGCTGGTTCGCGACAGCTTCACCATTCCCAAGACCGAATACGCCGCCATTGATGCACTCAAGGAGCGTGCCGCCAAACTTGGACAGTCGCCCAAGAAAAGCGAAGTGCTGCGCGCCGGCATCATGCACTTGGCGGGCTTGAGCGATGCCGCCTTGCTGGCCGCCCTGGCCAAGGTTCCGGCCATCAAGACCGGACGCCCCAAGGCTTAAGGGCCGAGCAACAAGCGCAATCGAGCCGATTGCGCTTATTGGTCACTCACAGCAGATCGGGGGACTGAACGGCCAGCAACACCGTCTGCTGCCGGCCGTCGCGCTCGCGCGAGCGCAGCCACCACACACTGCCCTTGCCGACCGACAGGTCAACCAGCGGCAGGCCAAGCAAACGAGCGGCCACCAGCCCCAGGGTGGGCTGGTGACCGACCACCAGCACCGGTGCCTTGGCCTCGGGCCATTGCACCAGTTCGAGCAAATCCTCCGGGCTGCGGTCTGGCCCGAGTTGCTCACAGGTCTTGAACTTACGTCCCAAATTGAGGGCTGTCTGTTCGCAGCGCAGCGCCGGACTGACCAGAATTCGGGTGGTGTCAGTCATCTGATGATCGAGCCACACTGCCACCCGCGCAGCGTGCTTTTGTCCGCGTCCGGTCAGGCTGCGCGCCAAATCGAGGCGATGCATCTCGCGCGGATCAGTGGCCACATCAGCCTCCTGCGCATCGGCGTGGCGCCACAAGATCAGGTCCATGGCTCGGCCCTCAGACGCGCTTGGCGCGAACAGCGCTGTACCTGGCCATCAAGGCCGACTGCGCACCCTGCCGTCGCTGCCGCGGTGCCGACTTGGCGTTCACATAGCTGCCATCGGGCAACAACTGCCAAGCATCGCGCGTGTCGTGGAGGTAGGCCACCAAACACTCGTCAATCAACCGCTGGCGAATCTCAGGGTCCGTGACAGGCCATGCCAATTCAATGCGCCCGAACATATTGCGGTTCATCCAGTCAGCGCTGGACAGGTACAGGGCTTCATTGTGCCCATCGTCAAAATAAAACACCCGCGAGTGTTCAAGGAAGCGGCCGATGATCGAGCGAACCCGAATGCGGTCGGTCAGGCCCGGCATCTGAGCGGGCAACATGCAGGCGCCGCGAACGATCAGGTCGATCTGCACCCCCTGGCGACCGGCCTCGATCAAGGCGCGAATCAGCCCCTGATCGGTCAGGGCATTCATCTTGGCCACGATTCGAGCCTGCCCCCCCTTGGCCGCCGCTTGGGCCACCTCCTGGATCTTCTGAACCAGGCTGCGATGCAACTCGTGCGGCGCCATCAGCAGCCGGTTGAGTTTGGGCAGCCGGCTCTGGCTGGCCAGGTGATAAAACACATGCTCGACATCCTGCGTCAATACCGGGTCGGCGGTGAGGTAGCTCACGTCGGTGTACAGGCGTGCGGTGCGCGGGTTGTAGTTGCCGGTTGACAGGTGCGCATAACGCTTGATGGCCCGGCCCTCGCGCCGGGTGACCAGCAGCATCTTCGCGTGGGTCTTCAGGCCCAGCACCCCGTAGACCACCTGCGCCCCAATGGACTCGAGCATCTCGGCCCAGTTGATATTGGCTTCTTCGTCAAAGCGGGCCTTGAGTTCGACCACCACCATCACCTCTTTGCCAGCGCGCACCGCTTCACGCAGCAACTGCATCATTTCCGAATCGGCGCCTGTGCGGTAAATCGTCTGACGAATGGCCAGCACCTGTGGGTCGGCCACGGCCTGGCGCAGGAAGTCGAGCACACCGTCAAAACTCTCGAAGGGCTGATGGATGCACACATCGCCCTGCTTGAGCCGCTCAAACACATCCTGACCCATCTGCAACTGGCGCGGGTAGCTGGCCGCATAGGGCGGCCACATGAGCGAAGGGTCTGCCACCAAGTCGATCAACTGCGTCAGCCGATTGAGGTTGACCGGGCCATGCACCCGATACAGCGAGCTCTCGGTCAATTCGAATTGCTGCAGCAGGAAATCGGCCAAGAATTGCGAGCAACCCGAGGAGACCTCCAGTCGAACCGCCTCGCCAAATTGCCGATGCTCCAGTCCGGCCCGCAAAGCGGTGCGCAGGTCGGCCACATCGGCCTCTTGCACCGCCAGATCGGAGTTGCGCGTCACCCGAAACTGCGAGAACTGCAGCACCTCGCGGCCAGGAAAAAGCTCATGCAAATGGGCTCGAATCACGCTGGACAGCGACACGAACAGACGGCTCTTTCGGCCCAAACGCTCCGGCAGGGCGATGATGCGTGGCAGCACCCGGGGCACCTTGACGATGGCCACTTCGTTATGCCGGCCAAAGGCGTCCTTGCCCTGCAGCCGCACAATGAAATTGAGCGACTTGTTGGCCACCATGGGAAAGGGATGCGAAGGGTCCAGGCTGACCGGTACCAACAAAGGCCTGACCTCACGCCGGAAATAGGACTGCACCCAACTGCGCTGCTCAGTGTTTCGCTCGCCGTGCGCCACGATCTCGATGCCCTGATGCTTGAACTGTGGGATCAAGACATCGTTGTAGAGCGCGTACTGCCTGGCCACCAGCGCATGGGCCGCCGCCGACACCTGCTCAAACACCTGTCCAGAGCCTGCGCCAGCGCGCGAGGCGCTCAAGTGGGGCGCCATCCGGACCTCGAAGAACTCATCCAGATTCGACGACACGATGCACAAATAGCGCAATCGCTC
>JAXITB010000079.1:0-8878 GCA_034680305.1 Polaromonas sp.
CCTCAACCGCTACATCGCCAAAGCCCCAGGCCCGATTAAGAACGACCGCGGCCGCGTGATCGGCGAGCATGTGGGCCTGAGTTTTTACACCCTGGGCCAGCGCCAGGGGCTGGGCATCGGCGGCGTCAAGGCCAAAGGTGCCGAGCTCAAGGCACTGCAGGCGCAGGGCCTGCGCGGCGCGGGCGAGCACGCCCCCTGGTTTGTGGCGCGTAAAGATGTCGCGCACAACACGCTGTGGGTGGTTCAGGGCCACGACCACCCTTGGCTGCTGTCACATCGCCTGCATGCGCAGGACTGCAGCTGGGTGGCCGGCAGCGCGCCGCCCCTGGGCGCCATGGCCGCCAAAACCCGCTACCGCCAGCAAGACGCCGCCTGCGCCGTGGTCAGCGCCGACGTGCAGCAATGCGAGCTGAGCTTTGCGCAAGCCCAGTGGGCCGTCACCCCCGGTCAGTCGGCGGTGCTCTATGACGGCGAGGTCTGCCTGGGCGGCGGCGTGATCGATGCCTGTGACGCGCTCAACCCAGAATCGTTCGGCGCCATCGCCCACCCATGAGCACCGAAGACGAGGAGCTCTACCCCTGCGTGGGCGTGTGCATGGTCGACGAGGCCAGCGGCCTGTGCATGGGCTGCGGCAAGCCGGTGCAGGAGCCGGCCGAGCCGGATCGGGCTGGCGAGCAGCCAGACTCCTAGGTCAGCAACTCGACTTGCGGCGACAAGCCCAGGACCCTGGCCCGCTTGGCCAATCGTCGGTCGAATGTGCTGAATCCAGCAGAGCGAGAACTGCGGCTCAGGTGCAAGGCGTCTGCAAAGTCGAGCCCTTTGTCAAAGCCGTCCAGCGCGGCCAGAACCGCGTTTCGGTCTTCGACGGTGATGTGCTCCATGCCGGCCAGTGCACGCAGCACCCTGGAAACCTCTTTCGGTGGCAGGGCATAGAACCCTCTAAGGACCCACTCCAGTTCCAGCAGCACGGTGACCGAAACAAACGCGCGCTGTGACAGGGCTTCAATCGCAGCAGGCCTTTGCTCGGCGGCCTGCGCATCGTCGGGATCATCGACAAAGAAGCGAGCCAGCACGTTGGTGTCCAAGGCCTTCATGGCTTGCGGCTTTCGGGACGGCTCAGCAGCGAAGCGGGGTCAAAGTCCTCAAGTCGCCGCGGAACGCCGCGCGCCTTCGCCTTGACCATCCCAGCCATCGCGCTCACCTCGGTGTGGGCAACGGCTCGAATGAGGCGCAATTTCAGCCCATCCGACTCCTCAAGGATTTCGACTTTCGCGCCCGCCCCCATGCCCAGTCTGCGACGCAGCGCGGCGGGCAGGACGATTTGACCTTTGGATGAGACAAGGGCAGTTGACATGGCGGACTCCAGGAAGAAGGCTCTTTCCCATTTTAATTTGCCTTACTATGTAAGTCAAAAAGTACAGACCCTGGCCCCCAGCTCTGCTGTGCCCGGCCCATAAAAAAACCCGCACGGGGCGGGCTTGCTCAGTCAGTGCGAGCGACGAGGCTCAAGCTGCAAGACTTCAGAACGGAATGTCGTCGTCGAGGTCACCAAAGCCGCTGTCGCTCTTGGCCGGTGCGCCGGCCGGGGCGGCGGCCGCTGGCCGTGATGCAGGCGCGGGGCGGTTATAGCCGCCACCGCCGCCCTCTTCAGCGCCACCCGGCCCGCCCATGCCTTCACGGCGGCTGAGCATCTGCATCTGGTCGGCGCGGATCTCGGTGGTGTATTTTTCCTGGCCTTGCGCGTCGGTCCATTTGCGGGTACGCAAGCTGCCTTCCACATAGACCTGCGAGCCTTTGCGCAGGTATTCGGCAGCGATGTCGGCCAGGCGGCCGTTGAATACCACCCGGTGCCATTCGGTGGCCTCCTTGAGCTCGCCGGACTGTTTGTCCTTCCAGCGGTCGGTGGTGGCGATGGTGACATTGGCCACGCGGTCGCCGCTGGGGAAGGTGCGCACTTCCGGGTCGCGTCCGAGGTTGCCGACGATGATGACTTTGTTGACCGATGCCATGGTGAATCTCCTGTGGGTCTGAGTTTATCCCGCGGCGCTGCCACTGGCTGAGCCGGTGCTGTCGGCAGGCTGGCCCCGTCGGGCTGGCGCGCGCATGGGCCAGGCGGCCGCCAGCCACAGCAGCATCAGCGCGGTGCAGGCGGCAAACACGGCTTGGGGGCCATGGGCACGCAGGAGCCATCCTCCCATGGCGCCGCCCATAAAGAAACCCAGAGACTGCAAAGTATTGAAAACCCCGAGTGCGGTGCCCCGCGCATGCTGGGGCGCCGCCCGCGAGGCCATGCTGGGCTGGCAAGACTCCAAGATATTGAAGCCACAAAAAAACGCGAACAGCAGCCAGGCCATCAGGCTCAGGCCGGGCGGCTGGCCCGCTGCCCACCACAGGCCCACCTGCACCAGGGCGATCAGCCCGACCGAGCAGAGAAACACCGCCCGCAAATAGCCCCGGCGCTCGAGCGGGTAGAGCGTGCCGCGCAGCACAAAAAACGAAGCCACCACCGTGGGCAAATACACCTGCCAGTGCCCGTCTTTGGGCAGGCCGGCCTGCACCAGCATGGCCGGTATGGCCACCCACATGGCCAGCTGCACCGCATGCAGCACAAAGACACCCAGATTCAGCCGCATGAGCTGGGCATCGGCCAGCACCACGCTCAGCCGCCCTTTTTGTCGGCTTTCGATCTGCGCTGGCTCGGGCGGCGTGATCTTGAGCACCACCGCGATGCCCAGCAGCGCCATGGCGCCGGTCAGCGCAAACAGGCCACTCAGGCCGATGGCGGCATTGAGCAGGGGCGCAATGATCAGCGACAGCGCAAACACAAAACCGATGCTCACGCCCACCAGCGTCATGGCCTTGGTGCGCACCTCATCGCGGGTCTGGTCGGCCAGCAAGGCGGTCACCGCCGCTGAAATCGCGCCCGCACCCTGAATGGCCCGCCCCAGCGTCAGGCCGGTCAGCGTGGTGGCGCTCATGGCCAGAAAGCTGCCCAGGGCAAAGACCAGCAGGCCAAACACAATGACCGGCTTGCGGCCGAAGCGGTCGCTGGCCATGCCAAAGGGAATTTGCAGCAGCCCCTGGGTCAGGCCGTAAATGCCCATGGCCAGCCCAATGCGGGCCGGGTCGTCGCCGCCCGGCAGCCGCGAGGCCTCCAGGGCAAATACCGGCAGCACCAAAAACAGCCCCAGCATGCGCATGCCAAACACCGACGACAGCGACAAGCTCGAGCGCAGCTCGCTTCGCGTCATGGGGATGTCGTCGTCGGTGGAATGCACGGTCGCTTCTTGTTGGGCTGGGGCTGACCCGGCTGGCCGGATCAAACCCACATTGTCCGTCATGCCGCGCTGGCCTTGCCTGTCGCAGCGCTGCCCCAGGGGCTTGCTCATGCGGGATCTGCGAGATGGGCCTGTCTCTTGTGGAATTCAGGCCTGCTGATGGCCCGTGGGACTGCTGTCTTCGGCGAAATCGCTTTGTCTTTTGTGGGAGCGCCGCCCTCGGCGCGATGGGGGGGTTGATCGAGCGCCGTCCCCTCCTCAACCGCCGCATCGCCGCGAGGGCGCGGCTCCCACAGCAGGCTCCCACAGCAGGCTCCCACAGCCGGCTCCCACAGCAGGCGGGCGCGGCTTGCCGCCGGGGCCGTGACCGGCGGCCGTGCAGCGTGGCCCCAGGCGCTTTATGATGGCCGGTTACCCTGCCGAGCCCTCTTTGATGAACACCCCTGCTGAAAGCAAGTACTTGGCCCAGGTTTTGGGCGCGCAGCGCATCAGTGTGCGAGGGGCGCGCACGCACAACCTCAAGAACATCGATCTCGACATTCCGCGCAACCAGCTGGTGGTCATCACCGGTCTGTCTGGCTCGGGCAAGTCGTCCTTGGCCTTTGACACCCTGTATGCCGAGGGGCAGCGGCGCTATGTGGAGAGCTTGTCGACCTACGCGCGGCAGTTCTTGCAGCTCATGGACAAGCCCGACGTTGACCTCATCGAGGGCCTGAGTCCAGCCATCTCGATCGAGCAAAAAGCGGCCTCGCACAACCCGCGCTCGACGGTGGGCACCGTCACCGAAATCCACGACTACCTGCGTCTGCTGTTTGCCCGCGCTGGCACGCCCCACTGCCCCGAACATGCGCTGGCCTTGCAGTCGCAAAGCGTCAGCGAAATGGTCGATGCGGTCCTGGCCTGGCCCGAAGGCACCCGCCTGATGGTGCTGGCCCCGGTGGCGCGCGAGCGCGAGGGCGAATTCCTGGACCTGTTCGCACAGATGCAGTCGCGTGGCTATGTGCGCTTTCGCATCGACGGTCAGGTGGTCGAGGCCGACGCGCTGCCGTCTCTGAAAAAGACCGAGAAACACAGCATTGACGTGGTGATCGATCGCCTCAAGGTGCGCCACGGCGCCGAAGGCGATGCACCGCAGCAGCAGTCGCTGCGCCAGCGCCTGGCCGAAAGCTTCGAGGCCGCCTTGCTGCTGGCCGATGGCAAGGCGGTGGCCCTTGACCTCGACGCGCCGCCGGGACAGGGCGAGCATTTGTTCAGTGCGAAATTTGCCTGCCCGGCCTGCGAGTACGCGCTGGCCGACATGGAGCCGCGGCTGTTTTCCTTCAACTCGCCGGTCGGCGCCTGCCCCAGCTGCGACGGCCTGGGCCAGCGCGAGTTTTTCGACCCGTCGCGCGTCGTCGGCTTTCCCTCCCTGAGCCTGGCCAGCGGCGCCATCAAGGGCTGGGACCGGCGCAATGCGCACTATTTCTCGCTCATCGAAAGTCTGGCCCGACATTACGGCTTTGACCCCGAGCAGCCCTTTGAGCAACTGCCGCCGGCGGTGCAGCAGGTGGTGCTCCATGGCTCGGGCGATGAAGAAATCAAGTTCACCTATCTGATGGAGTCGGGCGAGAAAGCCGGCCGCAAGGTCAGCAAGAAGCACCCCTTCGAGGGCGTGATCCCCAATTTCGAGCGCCGCTGGCGCGACACCGACTCGTCCGTCGTGCGCGACGACCTGGCCCGCTACCGCAACATACAGCCCTGCCCCGACTGTGGCGGGACCCGCCTGCGGCGCGAGGCGCGCCATGTGTTTCTCGTCGACCCACACGGCGGTGGGCGCAAAGCCATCTATGACATCAGCGGCGCCACCCTGCGCGAGGCGCTCGACTACTTCCAGGGCCTGCGGTTGCAGGGGGCCAAGGCCGAGATTGCCGACAAGGTGGTGCGCGAGATCGGCCTGCGGCTGAAGTTTCTCAACGACGTGGGCCTGAACTACCTGAGCCTGGACCGCAGTGCCGAGACCCTGTCGGGCGGCGAGTCGCAGCGCATCCGGCTGGCCAGCCAGATCGGCTCGGGCTTAAGCGGTGTGATGTACGTGCTTGACGAGCCCAGCATCGGCCTGCATCAGCGTGACAACGACCGCCTGGTCGACACGCTCAAGCATCTGCGAGACATCGGCAACAGCGTGCTGGTGGTCGAACACGACGAAGACATGATCCGCGCCGCCGACCATGTGATCGACATGGGCCCGGGCGCCGGCATTCATGGTGGACGCGTGATGGCCCAAGGCACGCCGGCGCAGGTGCAAGCCGATACGGCCTCGCTCACCGGCCAGTACCTCTCGGGCGCGCGCTGCATTGCCGTGCCCCCGCAGCGCACCGCGTGGCTGCCTGTCGAAGGTGGCAAGCCCGGCGAGACCCAGCGCCTGCGCATCACCGGCGCGCGTGGCAACAACCTGCACGGCGTGGACGTCGACATCCCGGTGGGTCTGCTCACGTGCGTGACAGGTGTCTCGGGCTCTGGCAAATCCACGCTCGTGAACGACACCCTGTATGCCGCGGTGGCACGCGAGCTGTATCGCGCGCACGAAGAACCTGCGGCGCACGACAGCATCGAAGGCATCGAGCACTTCGACAAGGTGATCAACGTCGATCAGTCCCCCATCGGCCGCACGCCGCGCAGCAATCCGGCCACCTACACCGGCTTGTTCACGCCGATTCGCGAATTGATGGCCGAAGTGCCCACCGCGCGTGAACGCGGCTATGGTCCTGGGCGCTTCTCATTCAACGTGGCCGGCGGCCGCTGCGAGGCCTGTCAGGGCGATGGGGTGGTGAAAGTGGAGATGCACTTTTTGCCTGACGTGTATGTGCCTTGCGATGTCTGCCATGGCCAGCGCTACAACCGCGAGACCTTGGAAATTCTGTACAAGGGCCGCAACATTGCGCAGGTGCTGGATTTGACGGTGGAGGCCGCCCTGCAGTTTTTCAACGCGGTGCCCGCGATTGCGCGCAAGTTGCAAACCTTGATGGATGTGGGCCTCAGTTATTTGAAACTGGGACAGGCCGCCACCACCTTGTCAGGCGGGGAAGCCCAACGTGTCAAGCTGGCACTGGAGTTGTCCAAGCGCGACACCGGCCGCACGCTCTACATCCTGGACGAGCCGACCACCGGCTTGCACTTTGCCGACATCGACATGTTGCTGAAGGTCTTGCACCAGTTGCGGGATGCGGGCAACACGGTGGTCATCATCGAGCACAACCTGGATGTGATCAAAACAGCCGACTGGCTGATCGACCTGGGTCCAGAAGGCGGTGATGGCGGCGGCACCGTGGTGGGCGTGGGCACGCCCGAGCAAATTGCCGCGATGCCGCACAGCCATACGGGCCGTTATTTGAAAACGGTGCTGGCGCGCCAATGAGTGCGAACAGGCACGACAAAGCGCGCCATTGCGTGCCGCGCGACTTAGGCGATGCCGGCTTGTGCCGCGGCCTGCTGCAACACTTCGCGGGTCTTGAGCGCCTCGCGCCTGGCGGCATCGGCAAACTGGGCATCCGAGGCGGCATAAAGAATCGCGCGTGACGAGTTCACGATGATGGGTCCGTTGGCGCGCAAGCCCGCTTTGACGGTCGCGATGGCATCGCCACCTTGCGCGCCGACACCCGGAATCAGCAAGGGCAAGGTGGGGGCCAGCGCCCGCACGCGCTCAATTTCCGCCGGGTAGGTGGCGCCCACCACCAGGCCGAGTTGACCATTCAGGTTCCAGGGGCCTTGTGCCAAGCGTGCAACATGTTCGTACAAGAGCGGCGAACCTTCCACCGAGGACAGGCGCTGGTTTTGCAAATCGTCGCCGCCGGGGTTGGAGGTGCGGCACAACAGAAAGGCCCCTTTGCCTTGGTATTTCAAGTAGGGGGCGACAGAGTCAAACCCCATGAAGGGCGAGAGGGTGACGGCATCGGCGCCGTAGCGCTCAAAGGCTTCGATCGCATATTGCTCAGCGGTCGAGCCGATGTCGCCGCGTTTGGCGTCCAGGATGATGGGCACATGGGGGGCGACCCGGCGAATGTGCTCCATCAGCCGCTCCAGCTGCGACTCGGCACGGTGCGCGGCAAAGTAGGCAATCTGCGGCTTGAAGGCATTCACCAAGTCGGCCGTGGTGTCGACGATGCGCGCGCAAAAATCGTAAATCTTGTTGGCATTTCCCTTCAGGTCGGCGGGAAAGCGGGAGGGTTCCGGGTCCAGGCCCACGCACAGCATGGATTGGTTTTTCGCGCCGGCATCGCGCAGCATGTCAAGAAAGCTCATGCAGCCATTTTAGGACTGCTGCGCAGGTGCCAGCCAGAAACGTCGATCCGCATTAACATGGCCCCATGCAGTCTTTGACCCGCCAGCAGTGGCTCCTCTTGGTTGTCCTGACCCTGATCTGGGGGCTGAATTGGCCCGTCATGAAGCTGGGCGTGACCGGTTTCCCGCCCCTGACCTTTCGCACGCTGTGCATGGCCCTGGGATTGCCGTTTCTGGCCCTGCTTCTGTATGTGAAAAAAATCCCTTTCCACGTGCCCCGTGGCCAGTGGCGTGAGCTGGCCTGGCTGTCTTTCTACAACATGCTGGTCTGGCATGTGACCATCATCATTGCCTTGCAAGACTTGTCGAGCGGGCGCGCCGCCATCTTGGGTTACACCATGCCCATTTTCTCGGCGGTGCTGGGGGTGTGGCTGTTTCAGTCGGCGCTGTCGGGCCGGGCCTGGATGGGCGTGGCTGCGGCTGCGCTGGGCGTCTTTCTCTTGCTGTGGCATGAGTTCACCCACCTCAGCGGCAAACCTCTGGGCGTTTTGCTGGCCCTGGTCGCCGCGCTCGCTTGGGCCCACGGCACACAGTTGATGCGCCGCACCCGCATGACCGTGCCGACACTGACCATTGCCTTTTGGATGGTGACGTTCACCCTGGTGTTCATGGCCTTGTTTGCGCTGGCCTTCGAGACCAGCCGCTGGAAAATGCCCAGCACCCCGCAGATGGGCGCGATTCTCTACAACGCCTTTGGCGTGTTTGTGTTTTCGCAAGCGGCCTGGCTTTCTTTGGCGCGCCACTTGCCGCCCGTAGCCTCCACCCTCAGCGTGATGTTCATCCCCATTTTGGGCGTCTTCAGTGGGGCCTGGTGGCTGCAAGAAAAGCTGCACTGGCAAGACTGGGCGGCCGTGGCGCTGATCGTGGTGGCGATTGCCTCAGTCTTGTGGCCGACGCGCACGGCCAAGGGCCAGGCATAGGTCGGCCCAGGCCTTGGCTTTCTCCGCCAGGCTGCGCAACAGGTAAGCCGGGTGGTAAGTCACCACAACCGGGATGCCCCGGTAGTTGTAGATTTGCCCACGCAGTTTGCCTAATGGAATGCTTTCCACTTGCGGTACGCTGTCTTTGAGCAGGGACTGCACCGCAAACCGCCCCATGGCCACAATGATTTTGGGCTGCAACAGGGCCACCTGCCGCTCTAAAAACGGAGCGCATTGCAGCAGCTCTTCGGGTTGCGGGTTGCGGTTGTTGGGTGGTCGGCACTTGATGGTGTTGGCAATGTAGACCGCTTGCGCGTCTGTGCCTTGGCGCGACAGACCGATGGCTTTGAGCATGTTGTCGAG